>JAZNDB010000088.1:0-2578 GCA_045587845.1 Faecousia sp. | reverse complement strand
CGCTTGACGTGCGGGAGGCCACAGGTTCAAGTCCTGTATCGTCCACCAGAACAAAGCCCTGCAACCTTTGGTTGCAGGGCTTTGTTTTTATTGTGCAGACCACACTATAATTTCGATCACATATTAGCCCAGACTACTTCTGCCGCCTTATTCGATAATAAGGTCTCGACCCTGCTCTTGGCACACTGCCCGAATCACATCAACAAATGGTTCGAGGTCCTGCGTGGATTCCATCAAAAAGTAATCATGCCACTCGCTGCAAAAAAGGCGAAGTGCAAAATTGCTGGTTCGGAAATCAAAAGTAGTGTCAAGCAAACGCTCGATAGGAACCGGTTGAGAAAATGCATAAATGTCATATCCATAGCAGGACAAATCAGGGTATGGAATCAAGCTGATCAAACGAGAATTTTGCCGTCCCGAACGTGCAATAAGGACTTCTTTCTGCGGAAGGAATACCTGTCCTCCGTTGCTCAGAAAATCGGCAATAAATGGTTCACGGCGGAGTTCTTTGTTGACATCTTTAGCCACTTCCAATACGTTAGAATAGTTCGAAAGCAACCGCTCCACGCACAGGCGCATAAAATCACCAAACCATTCCACGTCACTGCCGTCATCCGGAGCAACACAAAGCATCTGGTGCTTTAATGTAGCGGGTCGTTCCTCCGCATAAAATGTGTTTTTTGATATATTGATGGCGGCACTGCATTCCCAACCGGGCTCTTCTTTTCTGTGAAACCAAAACATAATCAATCCTCCACATATGTAATGTCAACAACATATTTGCCCAAACGGCTAAAGCTGATTGCGCCAACAGCTCCGCCCACAAGCGTAAGTATGGGTGTGACGATGGGAGCCGCAGGACCGGTTGCTATGCCAAGTGCCATTGCTCCCTTAGCAAACAATGCGGCACCTGCCCAAGCGCTACCAATACTGACTGCGGTAGATACCGTTGTTTTCCCCAACTTTTTGTCCGCATCCTTAAGGTCCGCATTAACCGCAAGGCCCATTTCCAAAACATCCAAGGCAACTCCCGCCACCAGCAAGACTTTTCCTGCAATCCGGACTTTTTTCCCTGCACCCTTCAAATCCTTCAATGCGTTATATGCACGGTCATCCAATGGATAGTGATTGTATCTCTTCTGAATCCACTCGTACACACGGTTGCTGTTTTTCACATTGCCAAAATTAATGTGGTTATAGTCAATTGGTTTTACTTTTCCGCGAAAACCGCCTGTTCTTCCGGGATGAGGAGGGTCTATTCTGATATATGGATTCTTATCATATACAAAAGCGTTTTGCAATCCGGCATTCTTTCCGGCCTCTGTAGCTCCGAATTCAATGCCAGTTTGTTCGCTTTGCAAGATGTCGACCCACCGCAGGGTAGGAACCGTTCCGTTTTCCAACTCTCGAACAAATTGGAGCCATGCACGCTGCGTCTTTTTACCAAACACGCCGTCTTCGGTCAAATTTTCTCCGCAACCGAGGTCGTTAAGTCCTTTTTGCAGTCTGCGTATCTTGGCCGGATCTCCCCCCACAAACCACGCCAGCTTTTCGATCTTGCTGTTCAATGAACCGGTACTGACTCCACAGTGGTCCAGTTCGCTCACCACGGCCTTCAGCCTGTCCGCCGTCTCGTCGGTAATGTAATCGTTTTCCCGGATGGCGTTGTCCAGGTCCCGTTCCAGTTGGTTGGCTATGGAGCGCAGGGCGTCCCGGAGCAGCCGTTCATAATCCGCGGTGCCAAAGGCCGATACGGACCCGCCAAAGACTTGGGACTCCATATGGGCCAGATAAGAGCGGCTGCCGATGGTGTGGCCGCAGCTGCCCTCATAGCGCTGATGGCTGGTCTGGTTCTGATATTCCTCAGCCACGTCAAGCAGGAACCGGCTGCCCTTCCCCTGCTCCACCGCTTCCAGAAACGCCCGCTTTTTCGGGTCACGTCCGGCGGCGGAGATGATGCTCCACTTGGCCGCCTCCTTCAACAGATTTACTGCCTCGCTGC
This sequence comes from Faecousia sp., assembly GCA_045587845.1. Classification (GTDB taxonomy): domain Bacteria; phylum Bacillota; class Clostridia; order Oscillospirales; family Oscillospiraceae; genus Faecousia. The sequence goes on along the minus strand of JAZNDB010000088.1, from coordinate 576 downwards.
CGGAATAGCGGGATTTGTTGATGATGGAGATGGCCCTTTCGATGCCCCTTTCATCCCGGAAGGTTTGGGTCCAGGGTGACATGATGCTCAGGTTCAGGCCCTGTACACATTCGCCATTGTGTCTTGCGGACACACCGGACATTCTACAAATAGCATACAGGGCTTCCACCTGTTTTGCAAGGGCATTTCGGTTGGACGCGGGGAGAAAGCGGAGCCTGCTGCCCTGTTCCGAAAGGTCCTCGTAAATTTCCTCAATGGCCTGGCTGGCCCGTGTTCCCAACTGGTGCAGGGTGGCCTGATAGTTGGTGTTGGAGTCCATAAGACTGGCCAGCATGGTGCCGCGGTTCAGTCTTGACCAATACTCATTGCTGCCGATCTTCGTGTTCATCTGCCCGTCGGCTTCTTTGCTCATAATTTGTTTACTCCTGTGTTTGATCAAGGTCTTTGTGCTATAGGAGGAAACAGAAAAAAGATGCACATTTGGGTGCAATTTTTATGGATCGGGGAATGGCTGGGTTCTCGGCCCGAAGGCTTGATTGCCCGCGGTTTTTCGGTATAATAGACTTGATGAGAGAA
>JAZNDB010000087.1:0-4024 GCA_045587845.1 Faecousia sp. | reverse complement strand
ACGGGTATGGGAGAGCTACTCTTCCATAAGGATGTTAAGCACTTCATCGATTTTCACAGTACTGATACTCAGACGGCCAGTGCCCCGGAATTCGACGAAGTATTCCTGAATCATACTCACCTGCTCGGGGTAGCAGACGATCGTATATTTCAGTCTGGGATTGATTCTCATGGCGTCTCTCACCCGAATCAGCTTGCACAGATCGCCATCTATAAAAGATATCTGACCCACGCCATCGATAACCGCATCGAACTCATAACGGAAGAATTTTCCCTGCTGCTCCTCTTCATCGTAGAGAATATCCAGATGGGCTTGATGCCAATCCTTGATCAGGAGCGTCCGCAGCTGCTTGATCCCAAACTCATTGAGCGGAATGAAATGAATATGCTTATATACATTATCAAACCGCAAGTCGTATCTTCTGCGCTGCTGGGCCTCCTCCAGTGTCCGTTGGGCAACCAGGTAATTATCGCCAAAGAGAATGGCAGAACGGATTGTTCCTCCGGGAAGCCGCATACAAAACTGAACAGAAAGGTAGCTCTGCACCTTTGATTCTCCGTTGCCACTCCACTTCATCAGCGTACCTCTGCTGTTGTAGACCATAAAGCAGAAGCCCGGGCACAGCACTGTTCCCACCATACGGGAGAACTTGGTCTTGTTCATTTCACCTTCCCAAAAATCCTTCAAGGCCAGAGATAGATAGAACATTGGTTCAGAGATCTCGTTTCTTCGCACCTCCACGCTGTCTGGGGCTGGGAGCTTGTGTGGCCAGCACATGATGCCTGCACGCAGGCACATTACCAGCGCTTCAGCGACCCGGTGATGCCGGTCAATGTGATATCGGTTTCCGGAAAAGTGGTGCCAATCAAAATGAGTCTGGTAGTATCGGTATGCGTCCGGATCCAGTTTCTCCAGGATTACCAACGATGAAACATGCAGGCGCCCTGTTTTCTGCTTGCCCTTACCGCTAACGGTGATCAGCTTGCAGCGAAAATGCTTATCTGCATCCTTTAGGCAATATTCCTGGGTCTTGCAAAGCTTTTGGATTAAGGTCTTCCATGTGCGCTTACTGCCCAGCAAGTGCAGCGAGCTCACCGGATACTCTCCGACGGTTGCCAGTAGCAAAAGCAGCGTGTGCACATGGGAGCCTTCACGAATATAAATCATAGTATCCTCCTATTGACAAGGCCCCCGAAGGGGCCCTGCCGGTTCTCAGTTAGTCTCTCCAACGCCAGGGAACTTCGTCCCTCAGCACTCTGTCAGAATCAAGATCGGTTTTGTAGCCGTTGTACCAATAGGAGAAGTAATCCTGAGGGATCACGTAGACATCCAGACTGGATTCCTGCCCCATAGCCGCGCAGTGGAATACCTCGCACTGGTCCGGGGAATCATCCTCCAACAGGTACATAGCCACCGCATCGATCACGAACTTGGTTTCCACATTGTCGTAGTCCCGCTTTCGGTTTTCGTACTCCTCCAGCGTGTAGACGTGCCGGAGCACAATCACGCTTTCCGGGAAACGAACAACGGGCTTACCAATCCAGAACCGGAGCAACGCCGGGTAGAGCATGCCGCGGATGTACTCCTTGTCGGCAGCATCCTTGCAGCGGGCAAGGGGCGGCATCCGCAGGAAGAACCATCCCCGCTGGATAAAACCCATCTTAATGGGACAGGCCTCACCCAGAACGGCGTCCACTTCCGCTGCTGCGTTGGGGTTACCGGTGTGGGCAGGCAACTTGCGGCTGAGTATGGTGGCCTTCTCCGACTTGCGGATCAGATCCAGCATCACAGTGTTGGCCTCCTCGTGTTGTCCCTTCTTGGAAAGAGACAGTGCTTCCTCCGCCTTGCGGGAAAGCTCGGCGTAGCGGCTGGTCAGGGACTTTGCCGCGCCTTCAAAATCAGATTTGTAGTTCATTGTTTTACCTCCATAGTATTGTTGTGTGGATAGACGGACGGGGTTGCGCTGGGTTTTTGCTAGTACATTGGACTCACCTCCTTAAAACTTCCCGAGAACGACAAAAGGCGCCACCTCGGAAGATTTCTCTTCCAAAGCAGCGCCTTCTTATACTGGGCGTTATGAAATTTGGGCAACAAAAAAGGGCCCTTTTTCAAGGACCCTTCAGTGTTTCAAAATGAGTTTGGGGCTGTGCCAGTTTTGCACGATACAATTATAGCACATATCCCAATTTCAGTATACGGCAGTGGCGTGCCAATATTTTCGACCACTTGTGCCAAAGTAATGCCATTGCGCCAAATTGTCTTAGCTGCAGTTTCTGACGGTACAATTATAGCACATAACTCATTTTCAGTCATCGGCAAAGTGCTGCCAAAAATTTTTACCACTTTTGACCTTGAAAATGCCATTTCGTTGCCGCACCTTTTAGCTACAGCTTTTGACAATACAATGATAACATGTTTCGTTTGCCTTGTCACTGGCACTATGTTGCCAATTTACTTTACCATTTTTGACACACTAGCAAGAGGTCTCAATCAGGATGCAGTATTGGATACTATTATTATAAACACATTTATTTCCCATGTCATTTCCATAATGTTCCCAATTTCTTCCCGCGTTTTTCCCATGACCCAAGCAACGAGAATAGCTTCTATATATATTATAGCATTTCAAAATGGCGCTATTTACGGGGTTGTGCCAAATTTCAAGTAAATTCATTCCTCAAAAACCGGAGTTATTCAAATAATTCGTTCCGTTATATCCGAATATTAACTATATTTGACACGTTTTTCTAATAACTTGACAAGATTTTAGATTTGACCGCAAATTTCAAAAATATTTTTGTAAAGTTTTTGTGAACGAAAATCCATTAAATAGTTGTCGCCCTAAATGCTGCACATCGCTTTACTCTATCTATCGAATCACATTAACGACCACACCTATATTGGCATTTGGATTTATGCCCCTGGTTTGTAATAGTGCAGGATCACCCATTATGTCCCCTATGCAGCAAGTCCGCCACAGCACACCCCTCTATATGCAGACACCCCTTGTTGGATCTGTGCATCTATCCCAATTCACCTGTACTCACCACCTTGGTGTTGTGGCATTGTTGTATCGCAGTTTATGCGATACCGCCATAAAATTCACACAAGGAGGAGTTGGAAGAGCCCCGGCTTACCCAAACAGAACCGAATTATTTATAGAAAAACACTCACCCTGGAATTGTGTGAATTTTAGGCGTATGCCTGCACTCTTGGCCGCAAACCAAGGGGATAAAAACCGCCGAAAAGCGTTGCAGCGCAAGGACTTTTGCCAGTTAAATTTATAGGTATCATTTTTTATGTCATTTTACCCGATTTTTGGACAACTTTTTCAACAAGTAATAGGGGTAGATTTTCGAACTTTTTAAGTTAAAACGGGTATGGAGACGCCTGTGATAAAATGCACCGTCCGCTGGTTCAAAAGCTTCTTGCTTTCCTCGATGACCACCTTGCAATAGTACTCTCCTAACAGACCGATATGGGCTTGATTCTGGGGCGCGCACAGGATTGCCGCCAGCCATCGGTAGGCATCATCCTTGGTCATATAGCCACTCTCATACAACTGGTTGAAGTATTTGTGGGCTTCATGACGCAACCTCCGCAGCTCGCCATTGGCCATCGTCCCCATAGGGATCTTCGTACCGGGATGTACCCGCACATAGGAATCACACACGGGATAATTCTTGCAGACGTAGAGCATCGTATCGCGGCTATTGTTCTTGTAAATCCCTTCCGCGCTTTTCAGAACAGAATGACTGCCGCAATAGGGGCAGCGTGGTGCACAGCTTTGCTTTCGTTTATTCTTCGTCACTTTGTGTTCCTCCGGAAATAAAGAATCCGGAAGACTGCAAAACCACAACCCGCAAGGAGAACGTCTTCTCGGTGGGAGTTTGCAGCCGTGCAGCCTTCCGGCAATTTACAAATCCAAATCCACGCCATTATGGACCGCTATCACAACGCTAAGTCCGTAACGATTCCGCTACCCACCCGGGTGCGTCAAACGATAGGTGCACTTCTATCGGAT
>JAZNDB010000086.1:0-2021 GCA_045587845.1 Faecousia sp. | reverse complement strand
ACATATCAGACGTCTCTTTGGGCATCAGGTTGGACAAAACCGAAATAACACCCTTGCCGCCAAGGCTCAGGATGGGAATGATTTGGTCGTCATTTCCGGAATATATATCCAGCTTATCACCGCAAAGCTGCGCAATCTTAGCCACCTGAGAAATATTACCGCTGGCCTCTTTGATTGCCACAATTCTTTCGTGCTCTGCCAAAACCGCACAGGTTTCGGGGGCAATATTGCAGCCTGTCCGGCTGGGAACATTGTAGAGAATGCAGGGCTTTGTGCTCTCATCAGCAATGGCGGTGAAGGATTCAATCAAGCCCTGTTGGGTTGCCTTGTTATAATAGGGTGTCACCAAAAGCATGGCATCAGCGCCCACTTGGCAGGAAAATTTTGTCAGTTCAATGGCGTATGCAATATCATTAGAGCCTGTACCTGCAATGACGGGTACTCTGCCCGCCACCTTTTCAACACAAAAACGAATGGCCTCTTTATGCTCTGCATCAGACAGCGTAGGGCCCTCTCCTGTGGTGCCTACAACAACGATGGCATCGATGCCTTGGGCAATCTGCCATTCAATCAGCTTTTCAAAGGCTTCATAATCCACCGCGCCACTCTTCATAGGGGTGATAATCGCCGTTGCGGCGCCTGTAAATACAGTGTTTTTCATGTTCTTTCTTCCTCCTAAACAAAAAAGATAGCCCTGAGGCTATCTTCCAACACGACAAATCTACAAAGAAATTGTTTGGATGATAGCTCTCCGCACGTATGCGACAACAGGACGGATATTCTCCGCACTGCCAGCAATGCGCCCGCCACAGCGCACACTTCGGCATCCGCCCCTTTTTCGCACGGCTTGGCAGCCCTCGTAGAGTAATGTGCGATACTCTTGGCAAAATGCGCCTCTATCGTTCTGATTTATGGTAACACAAAAGTGTTTTCTTGTCAATATGAACATACCAACGCAAATACATCTGCGCCTGTGCCAAAATATAAAGAGAACGGGTTTCCCCGTTCTCTTTTGTCGGTTTAATACCGGTACACGCCTCTGCCGGTCTTTCTTCCCAGCCAGCCGGCTCTTACGTACTTGCGCATCAGGCTGTGGGCGCGATACTTGGTATCGCCGGTTTCCTTGTACAGAACGTCCATAATGGCCAAGCAAACATCCAAGCCAATCAAATCACCCAGCGCCAAGGGACCCATAGGGTGATTTGCGCCCAGCATCATAGACTGATCGATGTCTTCAGGGCTTGCAATGCCCTCTGCCATAATGCCGAAAGCCTCGTTAATCATAGGAATCAAGATACGGTTTACCACAAAGCCGGGAGCTTCTGCTACTTCAACAGGCTTTTTGCCGATGTTTTCTGCAATTTCCTTCACGGCAGCAAAGGTTTCCTCGGAGGTTGCCATACCCTTGATGACCTCAACCAGCTTCATAACAGGAGCGGGGTTAAAGAAGTGCATACCGATTACCCTATCGGGGCGCTTGGTAGCAGAAGCCACTTCGGTGACGGAAAGAGAAGAGGTGTTGGTTGCCAGAATGGTGTTTTCCTCACAGATTTCGTCCAATTCTGCAAAGATCTGCTTTTTGATCTGCATATTTTCAACAGCTGCTTCAACCACCAGATCGCAATCTGCAGCATACTTCATTTCGGTGGTACCGGAGAGACGGGACAGAATATTCTCTTTTTCTTCCTCGGTGATTTTCTCTTTGGCTACCAGTTTGCTCAGATTCTTCTGAATGCCGGCAAGGCCTCTGTCTACGAACTCGTCCTTAATATCCCGAATGATTACTTCATAACCCTTTGCTGCAAAGGCCTGCGCAATCCCTGCGCCCATAGTGCCTGCGCCAAGAACAAAAACTTTCATTTCATTTTCCTCACTTTCGTTTTTTAGTCGCGGCCTACGATAATCGCAGTGCCCATACCGCCGCCGATGCACAAGGTAGCAAGTCCCTTCTTAGCATCCTGACGGTTCATCTCGTGGAGCAGCGTTACCAAAATTCTTGCGCCGGAAGCACCAACGGGGTG
>JAZNDB010000085.1:0-9194 GCA_045587845.1 Faecousia sp. | reverse complement strand
TGCCAAGACAAACGATTATCTTAGGTTGGACCAAAGCTATTTGCTGCATTAAGTAGCCCAGACAGGTTTCCTGTTCTTCATCAAATGGGTCACGGTTGTGGGGCGGACGGCACTTCACGATGTTTGCAATATACACCTTTGTCCTGTCTAAATCGATGATTGACAGCATATCGTCCAATAGTTTTCCTGCCGGACCCACAAAAGGCTCTCCTTGCAAATCCTCCTGCTCCCCAGGGCCCTCGCCAATGAGCATAACATCTGCATTCTGATTACCAACGCCGAAAACAACATTTTTCCTACCTTGACACAGTTGACACTGATTGCAATTCAAGCAGGCTTGCTCTAAATCACTCCAGTTGTTCATTTAACGACTCCTTCTGCGGTTTCTACTGTTTCTGCGGCTTTTCCGTTTCACATTTGCAATATGCGACACACGTAGGATGTACAACACAGCAAATCCTCCAACAACAACGAAACCAATACCGCCAAATAGATATAACAGCACTTTTAAAAAGCCCGTAGCATCGACTCGCATTACGTTGTCTTCAAACACTGCTCCCGCCGGAAGAACCTTGTTCATTGTGAAAAGATCGATCTGCGCAATACAAACTGCGCCTAACCAAACCTGCAAGGTTGATGCCTTTTGTCCTTTTTCTATGGGAGCAGACAAGGCTATCTCATTTACATAGCGGTAGGACAGTGTGTTTTCGTTAATATTTTCCGGGACAACAGCAAAAACACCGTTATCAGTTCCCAGCATAACATCAGAACTGCCATCCAGAACACTCTTTTGTAAAAACACCTGATCACTATGGAAAATCTGTGTCGTCTTATTCCCTGTAAATCCAAGGTCGAGCAGCTCTTTTGTTTCCTTGTAACTGCCATAAACCTTTATTGTGTATCCATCATCCTCATATTTGGATTCCGCGCCCATCACAATACAGATCAGTTCCATATCATTTACCTGAGCGACAGAGGCGATACTTCTTGTCCTGTCATTCGCTACGGCTGTTCTGCTGCCTGTCACACGTCCATCAAAATAGTCAACTACTTTGTCGTTGTTTAACAGGTAATTTTGTGATGTTAAATTGCGCGCTTCAGATTTATTTGTTTCAGCCACAGTGTAGTATTTCTCGCCGAAAATGTCACGAAATGTATCATTTTGAAGGGCTTTTACAAGAATTCTGCCAACGTCTCTTGCTGTAGTATACTGGGCATCATCGTGAAGTCCGTGCACATTTGTAAAGTTGGTAGCAGTACAACCCATAGATTGCGCATAGCGGTTCATTTCATCTACAAACGCCCGCTGGCTACCCATAATATGTTCAGCAAGAACTGCAGCTGCATCGTTACCCGAGCCGACCATCATTCCGTAAATCAAATCCTGAACTGTAACAATTTCCTCGGGTACCAAATCAACGGAAACGGCGTCAGAAGGCAATGTTGCAAGGGTCTCCTCCTTTACCATCACCACATCGGTCATATTGCCTTTTTCTATGGCAATTAATGCAGTCAGAATTTTCAAAAGACTGGACGGTGGCAGCTGAGCATCTGCATTTTGCGCATACATCAATGTGTCTGTATTGATTTCGTAGAGAATTGCTGCCTTCAAATTTTTTACAGAAGTCTGTACACCCAGGTATGGCACAGCGCCGTCTAACGTATTGCAGCCATTGGTAATTGATGCATCTTCTGTTGGTTCTGCGGCAAAAACCGTTAGATTGCCCAGCAACACGGCCAGCGCAAGACATATTGTAATGTATTTTTTCATATTTTATCCTCAATATTCTATCGGCAGACTTGTCCGCCGACGGATTTATGTGTATAATAGTGGCAATATTATAGCAGTTTTTCTCTGCATAGTCAATGTGGGAGGTTGCAGTATGAAAAAATCATCGTGGATACTTCTTGGTATTACCGGCGTGTTTCTATGTATTCTGCTGGGTATATTTGTTGGAAGAAATTTTGTTGGCAATTACATCACGCTTGATAACACAAATAATGCAAGTACAGAAGCCTCTGAACACGAGCAAACTGTGACCGGACTTGATTTAAACACGGCAACACTGCAGCAGCTTATGTTACTGCCGGGAATTGGCGAGACATTAGCGCAGAGGATTATTGATTATCGCACAGAACACAACGGTTTTACTTCTGTTGAAGAGCTCAAACAGGTCAGCGGCATTGGTGACAAGAAATTTACTGATATTATGCCCTATGTAATGGTTGGAGGTAATTATGAAGATACTGGTAGTTGATGACGAAGAATTGTTAGTGAAAGGTATCCGTTTTAACCTACAGAATGACGGTTATGAAGTAATTACCGGTAACAACGGTCAAGAGGCTGTAGATGCAGCCAGAAATGAGAAGCCGGATCTGATCATTCTGGATGTTATGATGCCTGAGAAAGACGGCTTGTCCGCCTGCGCAGAGATCCGTGAATTTTCCGATGTGCCTATTATTCTCCTCACAGCAAAGGCAGATGATATGGATAAATTAATGGGTTTTGAACACGGAACGGATGACTATTTAACAAAACCTTTTAACATTCTTGAACTAAAAGCCCGGATCCGTTCTCTGTTACGAAGAGCCGGTACTGCAACAAAGAATACCTCAAACATTCTTGCAATCGGCACAATTTCACTGGATTTAGATGCCCGTAACGCTTACAGTTCCGATAATTATGTAGAACTGACTGCAAAAGAATTTGATTTAATTGAATTTCTAATGAAAAATCCAAACCGTGTATATTCCAGAGAAGCATTATTAGATACCGTTTGGGCTGATGAGTACCGCAGTGATATACGCACCTTAGACGTGCATATCCGCCGTCTTCGTGAAAAACTGGAAGTAAATCCTGCTGAACCGCAATACATTATGACGAAATGGGGAGTTGGTTACTATTTTAAAAAATAAACTAAGGTGGAAAATCCTAACAAAGAGCGCCCAATTTCGTTATGCATTAACCTATGTTATTGTTTCGTTTGTTGTATTGTTGCTGTTAAACATCTATGTATCCGTTATGAGCCATCGGTTGTTTTCAGATTATAAAGAAAAACTGATGTTTGAGCGGTGTAATGCTATCGCTGCCGAAATTGGCAAACTGACAGACAGAACAGACGCAACCGTTACCGCAGCAGTGTTAATCCACAACAATCTGGATATGACACGACTTGTGGTAACAGATGATGCAGGCGTAGTGCTTTATGATTCAAATACGGAAGATAGCCTGCGCGGACAAGTGTTCTCGGCAACGGAGGTTGTAGATGCCCTTAAACGGAACAGTGTCTTTGTCAGCAAGTACCATAACGGTGTCATTTCCTCCAACGCTGCAGTTCCTATTTATTCAGGCATTTCTATGGTAGGCTCTGTCTATTTAAACCAGGAGGATACACAACAGGGCGGATTCATCCTTGCATTCCAGCAATATACGCTTATTATCAGCCTTTTCCTGGAATTAGCCGTGATTATCTTCTCCCTGCTATACACACGGACATATTCAAAACGTCTGAATAAAATTTCTGATTCCATTCGTACAATTCGCGACGGTAACTACTCTCAAAATGTTGATATGGGTGGTAACGATGAGCTAACTGTACTTGGCGAAGAATTCAATGATTTAATTCACCGCTTGCAGATATCTGAAGAAAAACGCAATCATTTTGTATCTGATGCCTCACACGAACTAAATACGCCGTTGGCATCCATCAAACTGCTGTCAGATTCAATATTGCAAAACGATATGGATATTGATACCATTAAAGAGTTTGTTGGTGATATCGGCAACGAAGCAGACAGATTGACCCGTATGTCCGAAAAGCTCCTCTCTCTGTCCCGTATTGAAGGGGAACTGGATAACGAGTTTGAAATCGTATACGTTGCGCCTACCATCGAGCGTGTACTGCGAATGCTTAGCAAGCTGGCAGAGCAGAAGAATATTACATTTCATACCGATCTTGTAAACGACGGAACTATACTGATTCAGGAAGACGATCTGTATGAAATTGTTTTCAATTTGGCAGAAAATGCCATAAAGTACAATGTTACTGGCGGAGAGGTCTATTTCTCTCTAAATAAAGATTCTGAGAATGTGATTTTGCAGGTTAAGGATACCGGTGTTGGTATTCCGGAAGATGCCAGAACCCACATATTTGAGCGCTTTTTCCGTGTGGATAAAGCACGTTCCAGAAAGTCTGGCGGCAGTGGTCTGGGCCTTTCTATTGTGCGAAATATGGTTGAGCGAAACAACGGCGAAATACAATTTGAAAGCACCGTTGGAAGCGGAACAACCTTTACCCTTTTCTTCCCTGTTTTTGAAACCGAATGATTGGAGATTAAATGATGCGTTTTATTTCTTGGAATGTGAATGGTCTGCGAGCTTGTATGCAAAAAGGTTTTACGGACTTTTTTCAGCAGGTAGATGCAGATTTCTTCTGCTTGCAGGAAACAAAACTGCAGGCAGGTCAAATTGAAATGGACACACCCAAGCATTTTCAGTATTGGAACTACGCCCAGAAAAAAGGCTATTCCGGAACGGCAATTTTTACCAAAGAAAATGCGTTATCCGTGCAGCTTGGTATTGGTGTAGAGGCACTGGATACCGAGGGGCGTGTAATTACATTGGAGTATTCTCAATTCTATTTAGTGACCTGTTATACACCAAATGCCCAGAGAGAACTGGCAAGAATAGATTTTCGAATGGAATGGGAAAGCGCCTTTTCAGATTATCTAAAAACCTTAGATAAGAAAAAGCCTGTTATTCTCTGTGGTGACCTGAATGTGGCTCATCAAGAAATTGACCTTAAAAATCCAGCCTCGAACAGAGGTAATGCGGGATTTTCCGACCAGGAACGTACCTGTTTTTCTTCCCTTCTTGCCCAAGGATTTACGGATACCTTCCGCCATAAAAATCCCGATACAACCGGCGCTTATACCTGGTGGAGCTATATGTATAATGCTCGAAAGAATAACGCAGGCTGGCGCATTGATTATTTCCTTGTATCAGACCGCATTGCTGACAAAATTATGGCAACCCCTATCTATTCGGATATTATGGGGTCCGATCACTGTCCTGTGGGACTGGAACTGAATCTATGACAATTCTTAACTGTCCGTTTGTGCGTTGCAAACGGGCAGTTTCCAGTTTATCTAAATATTCAAACGGCATATTTTCAGAAACAATATGCGCAACCTTTCCCGGTTCAACTAATTGAAACATAAAATCATTTCCTTGAAAAGTTTTTATGGGAATGCGTTTAAAGAGTGTAAACTCATCACCTTGCGGAACACAAATTCCCAAATCCTTTTGAATATCATTCTCCTGCATTATGATTCTGTGTATGCCGTTAGTTGGAGGATTACATACGCAGGTAATGTGATAATAAAGACCTTTCTGTTTTACCTCTGCCCTTCCTACAATATCGTTACCTGCGAATATCGCAAACATAAAACATACCCCCTTGCTGCAATCTATGCAACAAGGGGGTATTTCATTACCTATGATCATTGAGCCCAAAGCTGACAGCGATTGCATCGTCAACCAAGGCCATTTGACTATCGCCCAAATGACCCATATGCTCACGAAGTCTTCTCTTATCAATCGTACGAATCTGCTCTAGCAAAATCACAGAATCCTTACTCAGACCAACGCTACCGCCGGTAATGTTGATATGGGTCGGGAGCCTTGCTTTACCTGTCTGACTTGTGATTGCTGCTGCAATGACTGTTGGAGAATGGCGGTTGCCTGTATCGTTCTGAATAATCAATACGGGACGGGTACCACCCTGCTCGCTGCCAACCACCGGTGATAAATCTGCATAGAATATATCACCGCGCCTGACTATGCTATCCATGTGCTTCACACTCCGAAGAATCATTGCCAGCGCTACCGGATAATCCTTTATGTAACGCGGCTAATGGTATTCTCCCACGTACACAAGAAAATTATACGATTGCACTGTCAAATTATCCTATGCACATAGCGCATAAAAGGCTACAAAAAAGAAAATTCTTCGATTTCAACAGTCAAAATGCGACGACCCTTCCAAAAAATCTCGCAATCCTCAGGAATATCATCCTCAAATGCTATTATCAATCGCAAGGCATTTTCCTCATAACTGTCATCAATGGAAATTTCAAATCCGTCCTCGGTGTCCGCGCAGGAACGAATATAGCCGCTTCGAAGTGTTTTTATCAATATCCACGGTGCATTTACTGGTGTAATTTGCCCGTCAGTCAATGATTGGAAGGCAAGAATCTGGTCATCAAAGGTGATTGCGCCACCCTGGGATGTGATTTCTCCGCATATTCCCGATATGCTTGCAGGCTTTATTACCTCAAAAGTTACTTTTCCTTCTTTATCAGCTGCACAAGACATAGAAAATTCGAAGACCTTTTCACCGTAGTCAGCAATTATATCTGCTTGAAAACTACAACCATTACTTTCCAGTAATTTATTACGAAAAGATATGGCTTTATCCAGACAATTATCGGATGTTTTGCATCCAAACAGAAATACAGAAACACATAAAACCAGCGCAGACAATTTTCCCCGCATCGGGTTCCCACCTTATTTTAATAGTCGCGGAAGAACTTGTAACATATCCGTTGGAAGCATACCGTACTGACCCATTTCCTTTGCGCAAATGTCACCTGCTGCCCCGTGAAGCCACGCGCCACAGGCTGTTGCTATGAATGGAGATAGTCCCTGACCCAACAACGCGGTTATCATACCTGCAAGAACGTCACCGCAACCGCCAACGGCCATACCAGCATTCCCTGTGGGATTTACATAGTGGTCTATGCCGTCGGTTATAATCGTGCGGTGTCCTTTCAGAAGAACGATGCTATTTGTGTCTAGCGCAAAACGCACTGCCGCGTCAGTTCTGTCAACTGTTAATGTCCCGCCTGCTCGTTGAAACTCCATATCGTGAGGTGTCAGAATGGTTATCCCTGTCCTACCACGCAGTATATCTATATGCCCTGCAAGCATATTTATACCATCTGCATCCAACACAACAGGGCCCGTGTATTCCCGTAAAACTGTCTTTAAAATTTGAAGCGTATCGTCACTGCAACCCAAACCACAACCAATCAAGACTGCATCCATTTTGGGCAGTAACTGCAAAATTTCCGGTAATGCGTCAGCAGAGAGCATTCCATTTTTCTCCGGAAGCGGAAACACAACAGGCTCATTCAGCTTGATAGCCTCGATTGCGTAAATACTTTCCGGCACGCCAAGGTACACCAAACCCGCGCCGCAACGCAACGCGCCCATTGCAGATAATGCTGCAGCGCCTGTATATCCGCGACTGCCGCACAGTAACAAAACTCTCCCTAAGTCACCTTTGTGGGAATCAGGGTTTCTGTCAGGAAGAAAATTCAAAACATTCTCGTGGGTTAATTCCATAGTATCACCTCTTTTTCTAAGATTATGGTAGCACGGCGGGTGTTTTTCGTCAAGAATTGGAAAATAGACTTGCAATTTTAAAAATAGTGTGCTATCATTCATAAAGATATTCAAAAGCGAAGATTGGGCTGTCTTGTGTTGATATCACGGTCTTAGAGAGAGCGGAACGGTGAAAACCGCTTACGTGCAACATTGGGCTTTCTCCCATGAGCTGCTGCCTGAAATAACAGTAGGGTCTGTCGGGTGATTCCGTTAAAGATCTTTGGTGTGTTGGCACCGAAAGTGCGCCGTTTGGCGAATTGCGGGTGGTACCGCGGAGGAAAGTCCTTCGTCCCGATATGGGCGATGGGCTTATTTTTTATTTCTGCAACCGATTGAAAGGAGCTAGAAGAATGAAGGAACAATTACAACAAATTAAAGAAAAGGCACTTTCCTCTCTGCAAGCTGCAAGTACACCTGCAGAACTGGAAGAACTGCGCGTACAATATTTGGGCAAAAAAGGTGAGGTTACCGCCGTTTTAAAGCAAATGGGCAGTCTTTCCGCTGAAGAACGTCCCATTATGGGTCAGTTGGCAAACAGCGTCCGCGCCGAAATCGAAGAAAAACTGGAGGAACGGAAGGCTGAAATCCACGCTGCAGTTCTGGAACAAAAACTCGCTGATGAAGCTTTGGATGTCACCATTCCCGGTGAAACTGTCACTATGGGTCACGAACATCCTATGAATCAGGTTCTGCAGGAGATTAAGAATATCTTTGTTGGCTTAGGCTATCAAATCGTTGACGGCCCCGAGGTTGAATTGGCCAATTACAATTTTACACGTTTGAACATTGAGGAGGGACATCCCTCCCGGGACCGGTCTGATACCTTCTATTTCACTGATGATGACAGTATTCTTCTGCGTACGCAAACCAGCCCTATGCAGATTCGTGTTATGGAAAACGCAAAGCCCCCCATCTGTATTTTGGCACCCGGTCGTGTTTACCGCAAGGACGAGGCTGATGCTACTCACTCTCCTATGTTCCACCAAATCGAAGGACTTGTTGTTGACGAGAACATCACGATGGGCGATTTAAAGGGCGCATTGGTGACCTTAATGAAACGAATCTACGGACAGGACGCAGAGATGCGTTTCCGTCCCCACCACTTCCCTTTCACTGAGCCAAGCTGCGAAATGGATATGCAGTGCCATAAGTGCCACGGCACCGGCGAAGTAGACGGCCAGGTATGCTCTACCTGTCACGGTGAAGGCTGGATTGAACTGTTGGGCGCAGGTATGGTGCACCCTGACGTTCTGAGAAACTGCGGCATTGATCCCGAGAAATACTCCGGCTTCGCATTTGGTATGGGTCTGGAGCGTATGGCTATGGGTCGTCTGCGTATCAACGATCTGCGTCTGATTTTCGATAACGATGTCAGATTTCTGAATCAATTCTAAGGAGGTGCAGACAATGAAACTGAACAGAAAATGGCTGCACGAAGAATTTGTGGATTTGTCCAATGTATCCGACAGAGAATTTGTGGAAAAGCTGACAATCTTCGGTCAGAAGGTTGAAACCTATGAGCGTATGGACGCTGAAATCAAGAATGTTGTGGTCGGCAAGGTTGTGTCTATTGTTCGTCACGAAAACTCCGACCATATGTGGGTATGTCAGGTTGATGTAGGTCAGGAAGAGCCTGTGCAGATCGTTACCGGCGCGCAAAATGTGAACCAGGGTGACCTTGTTCCTGCCGCTTTGCATAACTCCTGGCTGCCCGGTGACATTCACATCACCAAGGGTAAGCTCC
>JAZNDB010000084.1:0-3848 GCA_045587845.1 Faecousia sp. | reverse complement strand
GGCGGGAGCAAGCCCCCGCCCTACGATGCTATTTCCATACAGTTTCGTTGGTTTTGCCTGACACTTTACCAGGATAAAGTGTTAAACCGTTGTGGTTTTTGTGCATTCCTGCCAAAGATGTAAAAAACCGCAAAAAACACTTTACAACTTTACTTTGTTAAAGTATAATGCAGACATCAACCAAACACGGAGGCGCACCTCCGCAACAAGAAAGGACGTTTATTATGAAAAAGTTTATCGCACTGTTTCTGGCCGTTTTGATGCTGGCCACCTGTTTCGCAGGCTGCTCCAAGCCCGCTGAGCAGAAGAAGACCCTGACCTGTGGCGTTACCGTATTTGAGAAAATGAACGAGCAGGATGCTGACGGCAACTGGATCGGTTTCGAATCCGAATTTGCTATCGAAGTCGGTAAGATTCTGGATATGGAAGTAAAGTTCCAGGTTATCGACTGGTCTCAGAAGTATAACGAAGTGAACTCCGGCGCCATCGATTGCATTTGGAACGGCTTTACTGCTAACTCCTCCGATAACGGCGTCAAGAGAAGCGAACTGGTTGACTTCTCCTATGGCTATATGCTGAATCAGCAGTGCATCGTTGTTAAGAAGGACAGAGTTGCTGAGTTTGCCGACGAAGCCGCTTTGAGTGGCAAGACCGCTTGTGTAGAAGGCGGCAGCGCTGGTGAAGCTTATGCCACCACCGTTACCGATGCCGACAAGGTTGCCAAGGCTACCGCACAGATCAACGCATTCCCCGAAGTAAAGTCCGGCGCTGTTGATTTTGCTGTTGTGGATATCCTGCTGGCTAAGAACATCTGCGGTCAGGGCGACTACGCTAATCTGGCCATCGTAGAAGCCATTGAGCTGGAATCCGAAATCTACGCCATCGGCTTTAAGAAGGGCAGCGACCTGACCGCCAAGGTCAACGATGCCATCAAGCAGCTGGAAGCAAACGGTAAGCTGGCTGAAATTGCTAAGAAGTACGGCTTTGAAAACGTGCTGAAGATCAGCGAAACCATCGAGTAAGACTGCTAAACAAAGGAATTTAAAAGAGTATGGGTTTTTGGGAAGTAACCTTAAGCTTGCTGAGGGGACTTGAACAGACCGGCCTAATCTTTGCGCTAACACTTGTGTTAGCGCTTCCTTTGGGTTTGGTGATTTCTTTTGGATCTATGTCCAAGTTCAAGCCTTTGGCATATCTCACTAAAATATTCGTATGGATCATTCGGGGTGTGCCCCTGATGCTCCAGGTCATTATTGTGTTCTATGTACCGGGCTTTTTGCTGGGTACGCCCCTAATGACCCGCTTCAGCTCTGTCATTGTGGCTTTTGTGATCAATTACGCCTGCTATTTCTCCGAGATTTACCGGGCCGGTATTGAGAGCATTCCCAGAGGACAGTATGAAGCCGGTCAGGTGTTGGGTATGACCAAGAGTCAGATCTTCTTCAAGGTGGTTTTGATGCAGGTGGTCAAGCGGATCCTGCCCCCCATCGCCAACGAGGTTATCACGCTGGTAAAGGACACTGCCTTGGCCAGAGTTATTATGATCGTGGAGATTATCCAGGCGGCGCAAAACTATGCGGCCTATGGCTTGATGTGGCCCTTGTTCTATACCGCCGTGTTCTATCTGATCGTGGTTGGCCTGCTCACCCTGCTGTTCGGTTATATGGAAAAGAAATTAAATTATTACAGAGGTTAAGCTATGGCATTATTGGAAGTGAAGAATATTAAAAAGGACTTTGGCAAGACCAAGGTCCTCAAAGATGTCAGCTTTACCCTGGAAAAGGGACAGGTATTGGCCATTATCGGCTCTTCCGGCAGTGGTAAGACCACCCTGCTGCGGTGTCTGAACTTTTTGGAAACACCGGACGAGGGCGAGATTGTGGTGGACGGTAAGCAGTTGTTTTCAGCCGGAGTCAAGTATACTGACGATCAGATTCGGGAAAACCGTCTGCATTTCGGCCTGGTGTTCCAGAATTTCAACCTATTCCCCCAGTACAATGTGTTGCAAAACATTACCCTCGCCCCCTCCCTGCTGAAAATGGGCACACCCGAGGAGCTGGAAACTCTGGGCAAACAGTTACTGGAGCAGGTGGGCCTTGCCAACAAGCTGGACGCCTACCCCTGTCAGTTATCCGGCGGTCAGCAGCAGCGTGTTGCCATTGCCCGGGCTTGGGCAATGCACCCGGAGATTTTGTGCTTTGACGAGCCTACCTCTGCTTTGGATCCGGAGCTGACCGGTGAAGTGCTGCGGGTTATCAAGGGTTTGAAGGGTGAGGACAGAACTATGATTGTGGTCACCCACGAAATGGAATTTGCGCGCAGTGTTGCCGATGTCATCATCTATATGGCTGACGGCGTGATTGAGGAAATCGGCACGCCGGAAGAAATCTTCGAGCATCCCAAGAGCGAAAAAACCAAATCCTTCCTGCAGGGCTTCCACGAATCCTATTAACAGGAGGAATCTGTTATGGAAAAAAACGAAAAAATCACAGAGCTATACCGGATTATCACCAAGTTGACCACTATCCAGGAGTGTGAAATCTTCTTTGAGGATTTATGCACCAACAAGGAAGTGGAAAAAATGGCAGAACGCCTGCACGCCGCAAAGCTGCTGCTGGCAGGCAAAACCTACAATCAGGTCATTGCGGAAACGGATATATCCTCTGCCACACTGAGCCGGGTTTCCCGTTGCGTACAATACGGCGAAGGCTATTCCGCCATATTAAAGAAAAAATAAAAGGACGGATTAACCGTCCTTTTATTTTTTGCTTTTTCTAAATCTTTACGTCTACCACTTTAAAGTCAGCTTCTCCAAACAGATACATAAATCCATCGATAAATACGCCCCGCTTCGCTGCATTGTCGCCCAGCAGCTCCTCATTGAGAAGCTCTACCAGTTCGTAGCCGTCAAAATGCAGGAGAATATAACCGGAAAAGCCCTTTCGTCCGCCGGTGTAGTCAATAATGCTGTCTCTGCTGTAATCAATGATACCCAAGCCGATAAGCTGATTTTCCCTGTCGATATAGTAGGACTTATATTCCTCGGAATAATTTACATTCTTTAAGGTATACTTGCAGAAGCCTTCTACACCATTCTCGGTTTCCGTGTAGATTTCCACCTTAAAGGTACCCCAGTCTTCTTGGCCGATGCCCAACAGGTAACCGTTACCCATATTCACCAGCGAGCTGGAGAAGCCGTCGATGGTGCCGGTCTCTTTGTAGGTAATGTTACTCAAATCGGACAGATCAAAGAAATACACCGGGTCGGAAACTTCGATAGCCGTACACACATAGGCGGTGGTCTTATCAAACCGCGCAGAGCGCACCTCTTCTCTGGGGGGCGCAAAATCTTCAACGCTTGCTACCACCTTAAAATCCTTCAGGTCGATGCAGTACAGGCTTGCATTGGATTCGCCGGTTGCTGTAATCAAAACCTCTGCGGAAATATAATTATCCGCGTATTCTTTCGCCATCTTAGTGGCATTGGTCGTGGTGACCACCCGGAGAATTCCCTCGTATTCGTCCATACTCCACTGGTCCTTCACATAGCCACGAACAACCGCAGTGCCCTTCTTTTCAAAGGACTCCTTGTAGGACAAGACCGTAATTTCCGTCATAGAATTGCGGACAGAATACGCCCCGTCCTTCTGTACGTCCTTGTAAACGTGGGTCAGGAAGATGTTGTCCTTGGACACATAAATATTCTTGGAATAGGAAAGCAGCGCAGACTGACCCTCAATGGCAAGGGTGCTCTCATCCAGCTTCATCACCACAGTGTACCGGGTGGTGTTTACCTCCTCCGGCAGAATGATACAATCAGACGGAATGCTTTCGCCGTTGATCTGGGG
>JAZNDB010000083.1:0-6910 GCA_045587845.1 Faecousia sp. | reverse complement strand
GAACACATGGCATCCTTAGGGCCCCTCGACCAGTACTGCGGTACAAATTGTAGTTTGGCGGGCAATGTCCGGATTCATAATTATAAACTACAAGTTATCTCCCTGTCCGGAAAACGAAAAACAACCCGCCCACACTTTTTCGGTGTGTGCGGTTTTTATGTTGTTTTATATGCGGCGGCTCAAGGCTTCGGGATTGTCGCTATAAGCAAGGGCAATATCCTTGTCAATGCGGCCCTGTTGATACAATTCATATATGGACTGATCCATTGCCCGCATTCCCTCGCTGCCTCCCGCGGCAATCGCGGCAGGGATTTGGTGGTTTTTGCTGTCACGCACCATAGTTTGCACCGCCTTGTTCAGGTGCAGAATCTCAAAGGCCGGTACACGTCCGCCTGCGGTATCCGGCAATAGCTGCTGGGATACCACCGTGCGCAGCACCATACTCAGTTGAATACGAATCTGCGCCTGCTGATTGGGCGGGAATGCATCAATAATGCGGTCGATACCGTTTACCGCCCCGTGGGTATGGAGCGTTGCCAGCACCAGATGTCCGGTTTCTGCCGCGGTCATAGCGGTGCGAATGGCCTCTGCATCCCGCAGCTCGCTGAGCTGAATCACGTCCGGCGCCTGCCGCAAAGAGGCCCGCAACGCCTGCAAATAATCCCCCGTATCCACAGAGATTTCCCGCTGGCTCACAATACTCATCTGATTCCTGTGGAGATATTCAATGGGATCTTCCAGGGTAATAATGTGACAGGCGCGGCTTCGGTTGATTCTGTCCACCAGGCAGGCAAGGGTTGTGGATTTTCCGCAGCCTGCAATTCCTGTAAACAGCACCAAACCACTGCTAAGCTGGGAAAGCTCCATTACCGCTTGAGGAACGCCCAGCTCCTGCCAATCGGGAATGGAAAAAGCCACCACCCGAATCACCGCCGCCCAGGAACCCCGCTGTCTGTAGGTGTTCACCCGAAAACGGGCAAGCCCCGCCACGGCAAAGGCAAAGTCATCGTCGCCGGTGGAGGTAAATGCCTCCAAATCCCGCTGGGCGAGGGTGTAAATCTGCCGAATCAGCAGGTCTGCATCCTGGGGTGTCAGACGGGTTTCTTCCATAGGAATCAGCCGTCCGTCCAGCTTGTAACTGGGGGCAGCTCCTGCCACCAGAAACAAATCCGATGCCCCGTCCTTTACAGCGCGGGAAAGGTATTCATTTAATACTTTCATAGCAAACCTCCTGTTTCTACGATCCTGTCCAGACGGGAATGCGGTCATCCGATTCCCAATCTGCAGTGGTGACCACTTGCCAGCGAAGGATCTGATAGGTTTCTTTCTCAATTTCCACGGTTAGCGCCTGCCCCTCTGAAATTGCGCAGGCATAGGTAATTTTGCCGGATTGCTCTGTAACCTCCCCAGGCATTTCCCCTGCCCGCAAACGGGCAAGTATCTGCTGCGCCCGGGCATCTGCCTGATAGTAAGCAGACACGGAATTGCGATTGTTCTGGGAAAATGTTATCTGAGAACGGGCGGTTGCCACACTCAGCAGGGCAAACACCACCAAACAAAGGGTGGCGAAAATCACCAGCAGAGAGCTTACACCGATCAATGGCATTTTTTTCATTGCGTTCCCTCCTGCCAACAGACCTCCAGTGTTTCCAAAAGGACACCTGCCCGGGTGTGGACCTGTAAAAGGGCCTGTCCAAGCTGGGGCAGGTCTGTTTCTTTGAACGTCACTTCCAGCGTGTAAGCGCCCTCTCCGGACATCGTCTTCCATTGATCATCATAGTCCACCAGCAATACCCCGTTTTCCCATCTGATGCCGGGGATATTTTCCAAACTTCCTTTCTGGACTTTCAGGTATTCTGCAACCGTTTGCAGGCAGATGCTTGCATTATCCTTGGCGCGGCTCATTTTTGTTTGGGTATCCGCCCACACAAAGGCTTTGATGCTCAGCCCCGCCACCAATATTAGCACCAAAAGCATCACCGTAATTTCCATCAGTATCAGAGTTTGTCTTCTGTTCACGGCGCGCTCACCTCACTTCCCGGCAGATACAGGGCAATTTGGTAACTGTTTTGCTTTTCATCTTGCAGTGTCACCGTCAAAAGATTGCCGTCTATGGTAACCGTCAACGCCTCCATCGGCAGAATCCGGGTGCCGTCCTGCGGGGCAAACGTACCCTCTGCGGGAGTATATAATTCCATTAAATACCCCTCATAGCAGTAAATGCGGGTGGTATAGCTTTGCCCGTCAAGCTGCTCCTGCAAAATCAGCGCATCTTTTTGGGCAAACTCCCCCTTTTGCACATTCTGCCCGGACTCTGCCCGGCGCACCCGGGCGCTGATATAAGACAGGGCGGTACGGCTGTTATCGTGTATTTGGTTTTCCGCCACCAGACGGTGGTAAGCAGACGCGCCTGACAAAAGCACCGATAAAATCACCAGCGCAAACAATGTAAACACCCCAAAGGGGGCCAGCGCGCCCATTCGTCGGTTATGTTCCATAGGTTTTCTCCAGTACCGTAATCTCCGGCATCATATTTTCGCCGTAAACCTGATAAAATACCTGATATCTTTCATTGTCAATCTGAATGCCGTAATGCTCCGTTAAATACTGCAATGTGGGAGGGTACGCTCCCTCAGCGGCATAACAAGCCACCGCCGCCCTGCGCAATGCCTGTTCCAGTTGTTGCTTTCCTTCTTTTTCAAACTGTGCTTGAATCCCTTGTAAGGAAAACGCAAACCACACAAGCACCACTAGCAGCACCACAGGAATGATCCAAACCTTCCATTTCTTTTTCATAGCATCACCCAATGGTTGACATAATATTTAGAAGTGGGAGCATTACCGCCAGCAAAACGCAGCCAATTAACCCGCAGGAAACCAGCACCATTGCAGGCTCAATTCTCCCCAACGCTTTTTCCAGACCTTCTTCACTTTGGACCGTAGCCCGGGCGGCAATATCTTCCATAACTTCCGCCATACGACCACTGCGCCGTCCTGCCTCCAGCAGGCGGCTATCCCGGCTCAGCAGAAAATCCCCCTCTGCCAGCGCCTCAGCCAACGTCTTTCCCTGCTCCAGGCACATCAGACAGGTCCGGTAACTGGCAGCAAAGGCTTTCCCCCCTGTCTGCGCCAATTCCCCTGCCAGATTTACTGCCTCGGCATCGGTCATACCGCTTTGCAGGCCCATAGAAAGCACCTGCAAAAATCTTGCTCTTTGCACAGCTTTCATTCCGCCCCGGTCACGGAGTATTCTTTTGCCCAGGGCAATCAGCTTTTTTCGGCAAGGAGCAATTCCTAAGACAACCGCTACCGCCAGCAACAGGACTGCCAATATGGGCAGGACGCTTTTTATCCACTGGCCCAGCGCCAGCAATGCGCCTGCAAGACCTGTGAATGTGCCGCCCAGCTGGGCATATACCTGGTGAAACACCGGCATCACCCAAATCAGAAGCACCAATATCACACCCAGCAGCACACCTAACAATGCAGCCGGATAGGCCACTGCATTGCGTAGCTGCTTATACATACGGTCCCGGCGGTCATAGTACCGACCCAATGCCTGCAGGGTTTCAGGTGTTCTTCCCACCTGCTGCCCCACCTTCACCAGCAATGCCACATAGGCAGGAAATTCCCGTTCTGCCTGTATGGTCTCCCACAAAGGCGCTCCACCGTCGGTTTTCTCCGCCATACGGATAAGCGCTTGGGCCAGCGAGGGATCTTTTTCCTCCTGTGAGAGCATATATAGACTATCTGCCACGGAGATGCCTGATTGCAGCAAATATGCCAATGCCTTGCACAACGATGCAACTTCTTCATTGGTAAAGTTTTTCTGTTTCATAGCATCCTCCCTGTCAGTAATAATATTTGGCGGTATAGTTCTCACCGTTGCCAATATACTCGTTAATATCACTGCTTCCACCGGCGGCAAAGGTGGGATCCATACGCTTCCAGTGGGTGCCGTCAAAGTAGATCACACCGTTTATCCAGCCGGTTTCCTGAGACCACACGTCAATCCACGCGTGGTACACAGAGCCCGCATATCCCACAACCAGCTTGGTGGGCACCCCTTGACTGCGGAGCATTCCCGTCATCAATGCCGCATAATCAAAGCAGATACCGGTTTTCTTCTCCAGCACCTTGTCCAGCTCGGGCAGGTAACCGCTTTGCACCTGGGTTGCCAGCGCCATATCATAGGTCAGATTTCCCACCACAAAGTTGTAGATGTTTGTCACCTTTTCCAAGGGTGTATGGGTATTTACCGTCAGTTGCGCCGCCTTTTTCACCGTATTGGGCGCAACGCTGAAGTCCACAAATTGATTGGGTCGCAAAAACGGCGCAAAGGCATCTGTCATTTCTGCCTGGATCTGCAGACTTACCACAAGGGCATATTTGCTGCCTGTGACATTTTGCAGGGCGGAGATTTTATACGCCCCATTGCCGTCAGACAGAGGAAATGCCACCCATTGCCGGGCAGGCAGATTATAGGTGTAGGTGGTGGTAGGGCCTGCCAACTGCACCTTGAACCTGGTTTGGCCCTCTTCTGTTCTGCGCACCATCACATAGCCGTCTTTGGTATTGGAATAGTCGATCTCCACACCTCCCTGGGCTTTGACCAGCACGCCGGAGGCCTCCACCGCAAGAAGCTCCGGAATGGCTACCCCGCCGTTGGGAACGGTATCTTGCGTGGGTTCCGGGTAGGTTTCCTGTTCAGTTGGCTGCGTTTCCTGCTCAGTTGGCCGGGTTTCCTGCTCCGTTGGCTGGGTTTCCTGCTCAGTTGGCTGAGTTTCCTGCTCTGTGGCAGAAGAAGGCTCCGTTTCTTCTGTTTGTTCTACGGTTTCGTGGGTGGTTTCCACGGTGGTTTCTCCAGTGGTTTCTTCGGTGGTTTCCCCCGTGGTTTCCTGGGTGAGCATTTGCGTTGTTTCGTAGGTTTCGGTGGAATCTATGGTAGGTGACGGCGTCTGCCTGGCGCAGCTGCAAAGGAAAAATGCGCCTGCCAAAAGCAGAGAAAGCAACTGTATTCTTTTTTTATGCAAGCCGTTCACCTCCTGAATGTTAGATTTTTTCGTTTTTTTGTTGAAATGCCTTGAAAAAGTGTTTATAATAGCAGTATCCTCACAGGAAAGGAGTGTTTTTCTTGGATCGTTCTGTATTGCGCGTGTCTATGCTGGGCAGTTTCTCTTTTGAATGGAACGGCAAACGCATTGATGACAGCGCCAACCGAATGCGTAAAATTTGGCTGCTGCTGGCCTATTTGATCTACAACCGCAACCGCAATATCGACCAATCCGGATTCATCTCCCTCCTGCACGGAGAGGATGCCGAAGAATTGGACAATCCCGCCAATCGTATCAAAGCGCTGTTTTACCGCGCCCGTACAATGCTGGGCGGGTTGGACGCTAATCTGGGGCACGACTTAATCCTGTCCAACAAGGGCAGTTATGCCTGGAATCGGGAGATTCCTTTGGAACTGGATGTGGAGGAATTTGACCGCCTTTGCGGTGAGGCTGCCGCTGCCCAGGACAGTCAGGCGCGACTTTCCCTGTATCTGCAGGCGCTGACGCTTTATAAGGGAAATTTCCTGCCGAAACTGTCTATGGAGCAATGGGTTATCCCTATCAGCGCCTATTATCAGCAATTGTTTTTGCAGGCGGTGGAGACCGTCTTGCCTATGCTGGAAGAAAACGGCCGTTGGGATGAGGCTGAGCAGATATGCGCCCAGGCGCTGCGTATTGAGCCTTATAGCGAAATGTTGTATCAGCACAAGATGCGCTGCTATCTGGCAAAGGGCGACCAGCGGGGCGCTTTGGCCGCTTACGAAAAGATGAGTGAAATTCTGTTCGATATGTTTGGTGTCATTCCCTCAGAGGAAAGCCGGGGGCTCTTCCGCGAGGCCTCCAAAACCACCAACAAAGAGGCGGTCACTATCACTACCGTACGGGAACAGCTACGGGAAGCGGAAAGTCCCAAAGGCGCGCTGTTCTGCGAATTCGAGTTCTTCCGCCTGCTTTATCAGGTGCAGTCACGGGCGCTGATTCGCTCCGGAGATGTGGTACATATTGCGTTAATCTCCTGTCAGGGAGAAGACGGAAACCAGCTATCCCCCAGAAGTCTGACCACTGCTATGGACAATCTCCAGAACGTGATGCTTGCCAATCTCCGTCAAGGGGATGTGGTAACCCGTTACAGTAACTCACAGCTGTGCTGTATGCTCCCCAATGCCAACTACGAAAACAGTTGCGCCGTTTGCCAACGGATTTTGAAAGCCTTCTGTCGGCAATATCCCCATTCTCCCGCCAAGCTCCATTATCGGGTGCAGCCCCTGGAGCCTGCCGTTGGGGATCGATAAGGATATACGTCGGGAGCCTATCTTGATTCTATCACAGATGTGTTACAAATTCAGTTATATTTTTATATTCTTTCTTCTAAAACCGAAATTTTTTATAAAAAACGGACGTGTCATTTCTGACACGTCCGATTCTTATTGTTAGGCATTAAGCCTCTTCTTCCTCTTCCTTCTTCTTCCGCTTCAGCAGCATTGTCAACAAGCCGGAGCCGGACAACGCGCAGGTGCCTAAGGTGATCAGGATCGGGTCACCGGTCTTGGGATTCACACCCAGAGGCACATCTTCCTCGGGAATGTCTACCAAAGGTGTTTCCGCTTTGGGGGTTGTTTCCGCAGGAACAGTCTCTTCGGGAACAGTTTCCTCAGGAACGATCACTTCGGGAACAGTCTCTTCGGGGATAGTCTCCTCGGGGATAGTTTCCTCGGGAACGGTCTCTTCGGGGATAGTCTCCTCGGGGATGGTTTCCTCGGGGATAGTTTCCGCGGGGATGGTTTCCCCGGGGATGGTTTCCCCGGGGATGGTTTCCTCGGGGATAGTTTCCTCGGGGATAGTTTCCTCGGGGATGG
>JAZNDB010000082.1:0-16222 GCA_045587845.1 Faecousia sp. | reverse complement strand
GAAGAAGCAACTGTATAAGTAAGCGTACCCCCCGCCGTGAAAACGGCGGGGGGTTTCTGTTTGTCATAAAATCTCACCAAAAGCAAGGCTTTGTATTTGTGCAAATCAACAAATACAAACATTTGTTTTAAAACGCTCTTGACAAGTACGTGTTCACGTACTAATATTGGCACATATACGTACACGAACAAGTACAAAATGGAGGTGTCTATGTGGTTATTGCAGAAAAAACACAAGAGGCCCATATGGGTTGGCCCACGGTTGGGACTGCAGGATTTACAGGGAGCGATTCCCCGATCCTGGTGTGTCGGGTGTGGCGCAGAGGTATTTGTAACAGGAAAAATGTATTGTAAAAGATGTGAAAAGGAGGCAAAAAATGAACAGAAAAGAAAGTCCCTGTATAGGTTGCACGCGGGTGCCGAATCCTGCGGGGTGTGAGAATAAGGTCTGCAAGGTGTGGAAGATGTGGTTTTTGCACCGCTGGGCAGAAATTTACCGTTACGGACAAAAATACGGACAGGGAAGGGTGAAATGAATGAAGTGGAAAAATGAGGCAATGGACAAATTGCGAAGATACGATGTAATGCGGCAGGCGTTGCGGAACATTCCCGCCGAAATTGAACGGCTGGAGGAAGCGGCCTGTGCTTTGCAGGGCGTTACCACGGACAAAACCCCTGTGAAAGGCGGCGGAAGCCGTCGGGAGGAGGCGCTGATCAACAACTTGATGGAACGGCAAGAGTTGGAGATAGCGCTGGAACAGGTAAAGCGCTGGCTGTGTGTAACCGACAGAGGGCTTTTGGCGTTAAAGGAGGACGAAAGGCTGATTCTGCAGCGGTTGTACCTGTACCCCGAAAAGGGGGCGGTTGACCGGTTGTGCCACGAACTGGGGGTGGAGCAATCCACCATTTACCGAAAGCGCGATCAGGCACTGGAACGGTTTACCTTAGCTATGTACGGCTTTGGAGAAATCTGACAAAGCGCCCTAAGGTATTATGCGGATAAACATACTTTCTCACCGGCGAGAAAGTATGCAAAGAGCCGCCGGGACCTCCCGTATGGTCCCGGACCCCCAGACGGCTAAAGGAGGAAGTGGTACGAAACCGTTACTGCATACAAACTTTTTTACACTTCCCCCTTTAGAATCCCCCTCATTAGGTATTTGCAGGGGCTGTCAATGACCGCCGGTGGGAGCTGTTTTTCATAAGAAAGTGTCATTTTTAACCCCCCCGGGGGCTTGTGCCGGGAAAATAGGCGGATTATAATAGCAAAAAGGAAAAGAGGCGACATATACCGTCAAAGGAAAGGATAACCGATTCAATGAAAAAATTATTTGCATTAGCTGTTGCGATTGCTTTGGTTATGGGTGTGTTTTCCGGGTGTTCCAAAGACCGCAGTGGCAGCACTTTGGTCTACGGCTCCGGCGACTATGACTCCATCAATCCCATTATGAACGAACACTGCGAAATTAAGCACTTGTTGTTCGATTCTTTGGTCAAGCTGGATAAGGACGGTAAGCCGGTAGCAAGTCTGGCGGAAAGCTGGAGCTATGATGAAACGGCTATGACCTACACCTTTAAGCTGCGCAGCGATGTAAAATGGCACGATGGCGAAGTTTTTACCGCTGAGGATGTGAAATTCACCATTGAAGCCATTATGAATCCCGACAACGGCTCTGAAAACTACCCTAATTACATTGAGGTTAAGGAAATCAAAGTTGTCTCCGATACCGAGATTGCCTTTGTCCTGTCCGAGCCCAACTATGCGTTTTTGGACTATATGACGATGTCCATTCTGCCCGAGCATAAGCTCAGGGGCGAAGATATGTGGGAATCTGCATATTTCAAAAGACCCATCGGCACCGGTCCCTACAAGCTGGAAAGCTGGGATGTGGGTCAGGCAATCACGATGGTGAAGAACGAAGATTACTTTGCGGGCAGCGCAAACATCGATACCATCATCTTCAAAATCGTCACTGACGATAACGCAAAGGCGCTGCAGCTCAGGGAAGGCGCTTTGGATCTGGCGCAGGTCACGCCCAAGGATGCCCAGAATTTTAAGGATTCCAAGGATTTGACCGTCTATGATATGAAAACCGCCGACTATCGCGGTATTCTGTATAACTTCTGGAATGCGTACTGGCAGAGCAACGGCGATCTGATTCCCGCAATCAGCTACTGTATCGACCGTCAGGCCATTGTTGACGCGGTTTTGTTGGGGGAAGGTTTTGTTGCCTACTCTCCCATTCAGTTGAATGAATACAACTATGACGGTGTAGAGAAATACACCTATGATCTGGACAAGGCAGAAGCTGCCTTTATCGCCGCCGGTTGTGAAAAGGATAAAGAGGGGTTCTGGTGCCGTAACGGCGAGCGTATCTCCTTTACCATTAATGCCACCCCCGGTGATCAGGTTCGAATCGATATGGCGCAGATTGCTGCGCAACAGCTGCAAGAGGCCGGGTTGGACGTAAAGGCCAATGTGCCTGCCAACGGTATTGACTGGGGCGGACAGGAATGCTGCATCTTTGGTTGGGGCTCTCCCTATGATGCAGACGACCACACGTATAAGGTGTTCAGCTCAGAAGCTGGCGCGAATTACTCCGGTTACTCCAATGCAGACGTTGATAAGTGGCTGAAATTGGCCCGACAGACCAATGATGAAGCCAAGCGCAAGGAATACTACAAGGCGTTTCAGATTGCTATGGCAGAGGCGCCTGCATATACGTTCTTTGCTTACATTGACGCGATGTTCATCGCCGACAGTAACATCAAAGGCATTGATACAGATACGGTTCTGGGCCACCACGGAGTTGGCATTTTCTGGAATGTGACCCAGTGGACCATAGAATAAAGCGGCAAACATACCGTTTAAGGGGCTGGAAACCAGCCCCTTATTCGGCATTTTTGAAAGGAGGATTCCTATGGACCCTTTGTTAAAAATTGAAAACCTATCTGTGGGAATCGCTTCTTCTGCAGGGAAAGTACAGGCTGTTCGGGATGTGTGTTTTGAATTGCATCCCGGTGAGGTGCTGGCGATCGTAGGGGAATCCGGCTGCGGAAAGAGTATGCTTTGCAAGTCCATTATGAAGCTACTGCCTAAGTCTGCAAAAATTGAGGGCGGCAAGATTATTGCAAACGGGGTGGATATCACCAACTACTCCGAAAAGGATATGCGTAAGCTGCGGGGCAAACTGTTCTCCTTTGTGTTCCAAGACCCTATGACTGCCCTTGATCCTACCGTTCCCATCGGCAAACAGATTGCTGAGGCGATTTTGGTACACCAGCCAAAACTGCCCAAACAGGAGGTTTACAACCGGGTCATCAGCCTTATGGAACTGGTGGGCATTCAGCACCCCCGGGAGCGATATAAGCTCTATCCCTACAACTTTTCCGGCGGTATGCGCCAACGAAGTGTTATGGCCATTGCGCTGGCATCCAATCCTAAGATTTTGTTGGCAGATGAGCCTACGACTGCCTTGGATGTGACCATTCAGGCGCAGATCTTGGACCTGCTGAAAGAGATTCAGGGAAAGCTGGGTACAGCCACGATCTTGGTATCCCACGATTTGGGTGTGGTGGCAAGGTGCGCGGACCGGGTGGCAATTATGTACGCAGGCAAGATTGTGGAAATCGGCACGGCGGAAGAAATCTACTACGACCCCCGACACCCCTATACCTGGGGTCTGATGCAATCGTTGCCTGCGCTGAACAAGGGTAAGGACGAGTTAAAGACTATTCCCGGTATGCCCCCCACGTTGATTGACCCTCCTGCGGGTGATGCATTTGCCTGCCGAAACAGGTATGCACTGGAAATCGACTACCACCAACAGCCCCCTATGTTCAAAATTACCGATACCCATTATGCGGCAACCTGGCTGTTAGACCCCAGAGCCCCCAAAGTAGAATCGCCTATGGGAGGGAAAGCCGATGACTGAAATTCTTTTGGATGCGCAGCATCTTTCCCACGCATTTAAACTCAGTAAGCATACGGCAATCAAGGCGGTGGACGATGTGTCCTTCCAAATCAAAAAGGGTGAAATTTTTGGCTTGGTGGGGGAGTCCGGCTCGGGAAAATCCACCGTTGCCCGGTGCATTATGAACGTTTATAAACCCACCGCAGGTAAGATACTCTATAACGGTATCGATGTTTGCAATAAAGCAGAATTTCGCAAACATCACAAGATGCTGGAAGCAACCCGGCAGATTGTTTTTCAGGATTCCACTTCCAGCTTGAATCAACGAATGACGGTGGCGGATATTATTGCCGAGCCTATGTCCATTCACCGTGTGAAACCCCCGAGGGGCAGTCTGCGGGCAGAGGCAAAATTCCAGCTTCACTATGTGGGTATGGATGATAGCTATTTGGACAAATATCCCACGGAGCTTTCCGGCGGTCAGCGCCAGCGTGTGGCCATTGCCCGGGCACTTTCTATGGAGCCGGAGCTATTGGTGGCAGATGAGCCTGTTGCTTCTCTGGATGTTTCCATTCAGGCGCAGATTATCAATCTGTTCAAGCATTGCAACCGCGACCACGGCCATACCATACTGTTCATTGCCCACGACCTTTCTATGGTGGAATATCTGTGTGACCGGGTGGGCGTGATGTACCGGGGTAAGCTGGTGGAGGTTGCCCCTACGGCGCAGCTTTATGCCAATCCCCGGCATCCTTACACCAAAGCGTTGCTGTCTGCCATTCCCGTACCCGACCCCATCGCAGAACGAAACAAAAAACGCATTGACTTTGACGATGTGCAGTTCGATAGAGAAGGCGTTCTCACGGAAATTGCGCCCGACCATTTTGTTTTACGGAAGGAGGGCGCAGAATGAAAAAGAATCCTTTCGTATACTACGGCAAGAAACTGCTGGTTTTCTTTGTCAGTGTGGTTGTTCTCTCTGTTGCGGTGTTCTACATCTCTCGGTTAGCTCCCGGAGATCCCCTTATGAGCTATTACGGGGAACGGGTGGAGAAAATGACCGTGGCGGAAAAAGACGCAGCGCGGGAAAAACTTGGTTTGAACGACCCAATTCACATACAGTATATCCGCTGGGTGGAAAACGCAGCAAAAGGTGACTTTGGCATTTCCTTTAAGTACAAACAGGATGTGCTGGAGGTCATTGGGAGCCGAATGGGCTATACCTTGTTCCTTGGGGGTGTCGGGTTTGTTTTGACCTTCACCGGCGCGTTACTCCTGGGCATACTCTGTGCCTGGCAGGAAGATAAATGGCTGGATAGGCTCTTATGCAAAGGCGGCACACTGCTAAGCTGTATTCCGGAATTTTGGATTTCACTGGTTTTGATACTGATTTTTGCAGTGACGCTCCGTTGGCTGCCCAGTTCCGGCGCCTATGATATTGGCTATAAAGACGATGTACTGAGTCGTGTGGAGCATTTGGTGTTGCCTATGACGGTTGTGGTGCTGCAGCATTTGTGGTATTACGCCTATATGATTCGCAACAAGCTGCTGGAGGAAACAAGAGCCGACTATGTACTGCTGGGCAAATCCAAAGGACTTTCCCAAAAACAGATTCTGTTTCAGCATTGTCTGCGGAATGTTATGCCGTCATATATCAGCATTATGGCAATCTCCGTGCCGCACATTATTGGCGGCACATACATTGTAGAAACCGTGTTCAGCTATCCCGGCATCGGCGCGCTGGCCTACGAAAGCGCCCGATTTCACGATTATAATCTGCTGATGGTCCTGTGTATGATGACGGGTATTTTGGTGATTTTTTGCAATCTCCTGGCGCAAATAATCAACGAAAAAATTGATCCCCGTATCAAGGCCAACGAAGCAGAGGCAATCTCGGAGGTGAGCAAGCTATGACAGAAAAAGAATTGTTCACCCTGGTGGGAATCCGTGAG
Source organism: Faecousia sp. (assembly GCA_045587845.1). Classification (GTDB taxonomy): domain Bacteria; phylum Bacillota; class Clostridia; order Oscillospirales; family Oscillospiraceae; genus Faecousia. The sequence continues at coordinate 10,357 of JAZNDB010000082.1, read as the reverse complement.
GAACAGCCCGCCCCTGTAAAAAGGACGCGCCGTTTGGAGGGATTTCCGTGGATTTCTGTGGCGCTGCTGAGTGTGATTACCCTTTGTTGCCTCTTTGCGGAAGTGCTTATGACCAAAGATCCTGTCTATTTGGATTTGCAGAATTTTAATGTTGCCCCCAATGGGGAATTCCTCTTTGGCACAGACACCTTGGGTCGGGATATCTTCTCCGGCATTTGGTACGGCGGCCGTATTTCTATTACCATCGGTTTTTTGGCAACGGTTATTTCTACCGTTATTGCGGTGGTCTACGGTTCTGTCAGCGGAATTGGGCCCCAATGGCTGGATACCCTTATGATGCGTTTTACGGAGCTTTTTCTCAGCGTTCCCGGTCTATTGCTGGTGCTGTTTTTGCAGGCAATTTTGGGAGAAGCCAATGTATGGACGCTTTCTGTTGTTATTGGTGTGACGAGCTGGGCAAGTATTTCCAAAATTGTTCGCACCGAAGTACGTCAGATTCGGGGTAGTGAATACGTGGTAGCTTCCCGTTGTATGGGCGGTAAGTTTTTCCACATTCTGGGCAAGCATTTGGCGCCGAATTTCATTGCCTCCATTATGTTTATGGTGGTTATGAATGTCCGCAGCGCCATCGGCGCGGAATCCACCCTCAGCTTTATGGGTATGGGTCTGCCGTTAGAGGTGATTTCCTGGGGCAGTATGCTTTCCCTGGCGGAAAAGGTGCTGCTTTCCGGTAGCTGGTGGATCATTCTCATTCCCGGCGCGTTTTTGGTGACGCTTTTGATGTGCATTACAAACATCGGTAACTACTTGAGAAAATCTGCCAACCGCAAGCAGAGCAATTTATAATTCAAACATAATATATGCAAAGCCCGGCAGGTGTGTCCTGCCGGGCTTTGTATTTTCGGAAAAGGGTGAAAAAACTGGGAAATTCAGAGGGGGATACCCTTGATTTATGAAATAGTTAGTGGTAAAATAGAAGAGAAAATGGGATGTTATACAATGCTGCATTTGTAGCCTTGGAAAAGACAAATGTTTTTAAGCTAAAAACGACCAATTACCGGAATGGGGGCGAGGGAAATAGACAGAGCGATTTTGAAGAAATTTCGGTTTACTGACGGGATTTTGCTTTTTGCGCTGATTTTTGTAGGCGGTTTTCACGAGTATATTTCCTGCGTCCTTTCTGCGGCTATGGTATTTTGGCTGCTGCTGCGGCTGGCGGACGAAAACCCCATTCAAATAGAAAAGGGACTGTACCTGTGGACGGTTGCTGCCGTGTGTCTGGGTTATGGAATTACCTGCTTGTGGGCGGTGGACCGGGGTATGGCATTTGTAGGATTTTTAAAATTCCTGCCCCTTGGTCTTTACGCCATCTGCCTGTGGCAGAATGAGGACGACGGAAAGATTCTGCAGATACTGCCTTACTTCGCCATTGTCTGTATTGGAATTTCTGCTTTGGGTATGCAAATTCCCCGGTTTGCCCGTTACTTTTCCGTAGACAGCCGTCTGGCAGGCTTTTTTCAGTACCCGAACACCTTTGCAATCTTCCTTCTTGTTTGCCAGCTCTTAGTTTTGAAAAAAGAGCAGAAAACCCTATGGGATTATTTGACCATACTGGCGCTGACAGGCGGCATCTTATATAGTGGCAGCCGTGTGGTATTTGTAGCATTTCTGCTTTCCAATATAGCTATGCTTTTCATTTGCCTGCCCAAAAAAGGCAAACTGCCCCTGGCTCTTTCCCTTTTGGGGATTCTGATAGTTGGATTTTTGCTGGCATTGAATGAGGATTCTGTTCTGAATCGATATCAGATCGGCTCCCTGCTGAAAACCTCTCTGGTAGACAGATTGCTCTATATGCTTGATTGTCTGCCTCTGCTCCTGAAATATCCTTTCGGTATGGGGTATATGGGCTACTATTACGCCCAAAAAAGTGTGCAGACCGGTATGTATGCCACAACCTTTGTACATAACGATTTTCTCCAGGTTTTTCTGGACATTGGCTGGATTCCCGGAATACTGCTGATTGCAGCATTGCTCTGTTGGTTCCTAAAGAAAAACATTCCCGCAGGAAACAAGGTAGTGGTAGGAACGCTATGCTTCCACGCACTGCTGGACTTTGACCTGCAATATATGGCGATGGCTATGCTGCTGTTGCTTTTAACCCACCAAAAAAGCGGCAAGAAGCAGATTGTCATAAAGGACAGCTTCTCAAGTAAGGCTATTTTGACTGTTGTGATGGCCCTTACCTTATATATGGGCACGGCGCTGGGTCTTGCGCACGCAGAACAGCGAATACTGGCGGATACGTTATATCCCTACAACACCTCCAATATGCTGGTTATGCTGGAAGATGCGGAGGATATGCGAGAAGCGAACGAACTGGCGGAACGGATTCTCCGGCAGAACAAAACCTACCACGCCCCCTATGGTGTGAAGGCGAAATTTTGCTACTCCAGAGGCGATTTCGCCGGACTGATTCAAAACAAAAACAAAGGATTTGCGGCAAATCCCTTTGGATACAACCAATACCAGGAGTATTGCGAGATGCTGATAAATGGCATTGAGATGTATGCGCAAGCCGGGGATTGGGAGAGTGTGAAGATTTGTGAGGAGGAGCTTTTGTCTGCCCAAACAAAACTCTCTGCCAACGCCCAACGGCTCAGCCTCTTGGGAAAACAGCTCAGCGTCCAACCTATAACGCAGCTATCCAGTTCGGTACGGTCCTATATTGCCGGGTTAGGAGGCGATGCGCAATGAAAAAAACAGCATATGTGCTTCCGGGCCTTTTATTGGCGGTGATACTGATTTCTGTGATGCTTGTTATCGGCATCAGTAAGATGCAGATAACACAGCAGATATCTCTGACAGTGCTGGACTGTAACGGGCAAGTGATGGCCGAGCTGTCCGAACCAAAGGATCTGCAGAAAAATGACAAGTGGGCCTATTTGGAATATGTCATAGATGAAGCGGCCTTGGTATTTGCCGGGCAAAATGCTGTGACACAGGAGGAAGCCGTCAGATTGCTTTTCAAGAGCAACTGCGTGTTAAAAACCGCCTTTGACCCGACAGTGTTTGCGGCTATGGAAAAGGCTGGAGAGAAGTGGGGAGAATCTTTCCCCATAGGCAGCGCCATTATGGACCTGGAGGGCAATCTGGTGGCGATTTACAGTACGCCCGGCGAGGAAAACCAGGCAAGGCTCCTAACCTCGCCCTACTCCACAATAAAACCGCTCAGCATTTATGCTCCAGCCGTTGAGGTAGGCATTTCCCATTGGTCAATGCGCTATGAGGACTCCCCTTATAAGCAGTTGCCACCGGAAAGCGGCGGTTTCGATTGGCCCTCCAATGCATCGGGTACATATAGCAGAGAAAAGGTACCTATGTACCAGGCGGTGAAAGAATCTTTAAATACGGTTGCCGTTAAAAGTCTTGCGGATTTGGGCGTAGGCCCTGCAATCGCATTTTTACAGGGAAACTTCCCGTTAAATCTGGATACTGAGGTTGTGCGCCTAAAGGAAGAGGGCGCAGAGGAAATCATTGGCAACATTGCCTTGGGTCACTTACAAACCGGCGTGTCTGCAGTGAATATGGCAGGCTGCTATCAAATCTTTGCCACCGGCGGCAAGTATACCCAGTTTGCCGCGCTGACAATGATTCTGGACAGCGAAGGAACTTGCCTCTATACCCGCAAGGCCAAAAGCTATCAGACGGTCAGCCCGGAAACGGCGGATATCGTCAGACAGATGCTCCAGGGGGTTGCATCTCCGGGAGGAGTTGGCGAAGGCGCTTTCTGCCAGTCGGTAGAGGTTGCCGGACAGACCGGTATCCGGGATGATCGGGGTGTCAACTGGTTTGTAGGCGTTACCCCCGGTTATAGCTGCGCTGTCCGTCACGGTCAGAACAGCACGAATTTGGCACCGGAGATTTTTGCCGCAATTATGGAAGAACTCTATGCCGGCAGCGAAAAGCCGGTCACCTTTGAAAACCACGGCGAAATCGTGGAAATACAATATTGTACACAAAGCGCAATGGCTGCTACCGATGCCTGCCCGGCAACGGAAACCGGCTATTACGCAGCAAATACCCAATTAACCCAATGCACCCACCACGGAACATCAAAATCAGAAAAGGAGAGCTGAAATGATGAAACAATTCGCACGAAAGCTTGGCATATGCTTGCTGCTGACACTGCTTGTGGCAGCGATAGGCATTATGGTCAATGCGCAACCTATGCCAGAGGACGTGGAGGCAACTGTGTTGCAACTGGATACGCCACAGAATGTAACAATTTCCGGAGAGGAATTTGTTTACTTTTCCTACACCCCGGCGGAAACCGGCATTTTTGTACTGAAAAGTCAAACAGAAACCTATGACCCTGCTGCATATTTGTACGATGCCGCGGGCAACGAACTGCTCTACTGCGATGATAACGACACCGGCAGCAATTTTGCTGTGACTTTCCAGTTGGAAGCAGGTAAGACATATATCTATGCTGTCAAGGAGTTTTACGGCGCGGGAGAATTTTCGGTTACACTGACCGAATACGAAGGCATTGTCACCAGCATTACCATTGACCCCATTGAGCTGATCAAAGAGCACAACGGTTATTGGACCTATGGCTGGGACGCAGAAGCCGAAGAACACACAGACTATTACTACTATTACCATTGGTATAACCAAATTAACGGCACGGTAACCTTTGCAGATGGCTCCTCCGCCACCATTGAAAACGGATGCTTTACCTACCTGGGTGAGGAGTACTATGTAGAGTACGAATTCCAGCAATCTTATGATAATCAGCTTACAGTAGGCAATACCTATACCCCGGTAATATCTGTTATGGACTGCTATACCCAGGCAACTGTAACTGTGATAACCACCCCCATCACAGATATCCAGATTGACCCCATCGTTATGTACAAGGATTTGGATGGTTATTGGACCAGCGACTGGGACGAGGAAACCCAAACAGACATAAACGGCTACCACATGTACAACTGGTGGAGTCACATTACCGGCACAGTCACCTTTGCAGATGAATCCACAGCCACCATTGAAGACAACTGCTTCACCTACCGGGGTGAACAATATTGGCTGGATGTAAATAACGAGCAATCCTATGAAAATCAGTGGACAGCAGGTACTTATACAGCGGAAGTTACTGCGCTGAATTATACCGGAACTGCAAGCGTAACAATCGATCCAACACCCATTGCGAATATTGAAATTGCGCCGATTACCATGTACCAGGACGTAGACGGTTCTCATGACAGCGCTTGGGATGAGGAAACCGGCGACTGGATTGGCAACTATTGCCGTTACCCTTGGTGGGAGCGTATTACCGGTACAGTAACCTTTAAGGACGGCACCTCTGCCGAAATTGTAGACCGCCAATTTATCTATCGCGACAGTGGGTACTGGCTGGAATGTCCTGACGATCAGTCCTATGAGAATCAGTGGACAATGGGTACCTATACGCCTACCGTTACTGTACTGAATTATACCCAAGAGGTAAGCGTAACCATCGATACTCCCATTGCGGATATTGAAATTGCGCCGATTACCATGTACCAGAACATAGATGTGGGTTGGGCCGACATCTATGATCCGGAAACCGGCGACTGGATTGACAACTACCCTGTTTACCCTTGGTGGAATCATGTTACCGGTACGGTCACCTTTAAGGATGGCAATGAGGCTCAAATTGAAGGCGGCGGCTTTTTCTATCGTGATAATTGGTATTATCTGGGAGGCCAGGATGTGCAGTCCTATGATAATCAGTGGACAGCAGGCACCTATGCGCCTACCTTTACTGTTTTGGGTTATACCCAAGAGGTAAGCGTAACCATCGATACGACTCCCGTTGCGAATATTGAAATTGCGCCGATTACCATGTACCAGGACATAGACGGTTCTTGGGTCGGCGAGCAGGATGAAGAAACCGGCGAATGGAAGTCCTACATCAGATACGACTGGACGGAGAGCCTTACTGGCACAGTAACCTTTAAGGATGGCACTACCAGCTCAATCGTACAAGGTAGATATGCTGTCTATCAGGGCAATGAATACCGGATATTGCCTGTTAATGACGACCAGTCCTATGAGAATCAGTGGACAGCGGGTACTTATACAGAGGAATTTACTGCGCTGAATTACACCGGACAGGTAAGTATAACGGTCACTACGGTTATTGCAAACATTGAGATTAACCCCATTACGCTTATTAAAGAGCAAGATGGTTGGTGGAACAGTGAATATATTGAGGAAACTGGTGAATGGATAAACAACTACTTCCATTATAGCTGGTGGGAACGCAATATTACCGGCACAGTAACCTTTAAGGATGGCACCACTGCCCCCATTGAAGGCAGATATTTTACCTATCGTGACAACCAGTACTATTGGAATTATCAGGACGACCAATCCTATGAGAACCAGTGGGATGTAGGTACCCACACACCTACAGTTACTGTGCTGGGCTATACCGGAACTGCAAACGTGACCCTGGAATACGAGCTGGTCACAGATATCCAGATCGCTCCTATTGTTCTTATTGCGGGAATTGACATTAATGAGTATTCTATTATGGACGAGGAAACCAACGAATGGGTATCATATAATTGCTATGAATGGTGGAATCATCTTAACGGCACAGTAACCTTTAAAGATGGCACCACTGCCCCCGTTGAAAACGGAGGATTTACCTACCAAGGTGCGTGGTACGGACTGAATTGGCAGAACGAGCAAACAAATAAAAATCAGTGGACAGTTGGCACCTATACTCCGGAAGTATATGTTAAGGGCTGTTATAAGCCGGTAAGCGTAACAATTTCTATGCCTCAGGCAGAGGAATTCGTTACGGATACAGAGTATAACCTGCAGCTTTCCGATGGCGATACCGGCATGGTCTATACCTTTACGCCGGAAACCGACGGCAACTATGTGTTTATCTCCTACAACAGACAATATGGCGACCCCATAATTAAATTGTACGATCAAAACATGGTGGAAATCGCTTGTTCTGATGATGATGCCGGGAATAGCAACTTTATGCTTGCCAGAACGCTTTCTGCCGGAACAACCTATTACCTGCGGGTTTACGCACGTGGCAATTGGCAAAGCGAATATTGTTTCAAGGCAATCTGCGTAGATGTCCAGGAAGTTACCATTAACCCCGTCGTCTTGAAAGAAGGCATTGATGGATATCGTTGGGGTGTAGATGGCGTCAATTACTTTACATATACTTGGTGGAATCATCTCACCGGATCTGTCACCTTCGCAAACGGAACGGTTTGCCCCATTCAGGGAGGCGCAATTAGATACGAGGGAATGACCTTCCCAGTCAGTTACTCCACGCAGGATCAGGACGAAAATCCTTGGTCCGGCGGTGAAACCTATGAAACAACAGCAGAATTCATGGGCAACACATATTCTATTTCTGTTACCATTGAAGAGTGCCCCATTGCAAGTATCACCGCTGCCCCCATAGTTATTAAAACACACACCAACGGTTATTTGGAAGATAACAGTTGGACTGGAGATGCCAATTATAGGCAGTGGTATGTTTATGATTGGGGAAATCTGTTGACCTACACGGTTAAAATGAAGGACGGTAGTTTGATTCACTGCACCGGCACTGCTTTCTTCTATGACGGTGTGTGGTACAATATCGACGGCAACTTCTACCAGGAATATAACAATCGGATGGAAGCAGGCAAGACCTACACCCGGACGATTTCTGTAATGGGCAAAGAAACAACTGTTTCTATTACCATCGCAAACGCTGCTTGGTATGCCGGATTTGAGTATATGGTCCAAGGCGGCAAGGCGATCATCTGCGACAGCAATCGTACAGACGAAGTGCTGACGATTCCCCAGACCTTGAACGGTTATCCTGTTGTAGCAGTAGAAAGTCTGGGTGATGCAGTGTTCTACGCAAAGGAGATCGTCATTGGCGATTCCGTAACAAGACTGGGTAACAATGTCTTCTATAATGCTGTTGCCAAAAAGATTACCCTGGGTAAGGGTATCAAAAACTGTAACTGGTCGCAATTGATATCCGCAAGCAGTCTGGAGCAAATTGTAATCAGCAGTCAGAACACCGAATACAAGAGCGTGGACGGTGTTGTTTACAACAAGGCTGTTACCAAGCTGCTCTTTGTTCCTGCAGGCAAGACCAGTCAGCACACAGTACCCGACACGGTTACCGATGTGGATGATTTGGTTAAGCAGATGACCAATTACGAGAACTTGGATATCGTATTTGGCTCCGGTGTCACGGACTATGTGATTATCGACGGCGTAGTATACAACAAGGATGTTACCAAGCTCTATTACGCAAACAGAAACAACACAGGAAACTACGCAATGCCCGATACTGTGACCAGCATTAGCGATAAGGCTCTGGCAGATACGGATTATACCAACGTGACCGTTTCCCAAAGTGTTACCGATCTGGTCTACCGCAGCTTTAGCGGCTGCCGGAATCTGCGCAGCATTACCTTGCCGGACACCCTTATGAGCATTGGCAATAACGCCTTTGCTGAATGCGGCAGTCTCCAGGCCGTTGTAATTCCTGCCGGTGTGCAAAATATTCAGGACGCCTTTATCGATTCTTCTGTCAGCCATATCTTCTATAAGGGAACTGAGCAGCAGTGGCAAAATGTAGAAAAATGGTTCGACTTAAGCAACGTCACGGTACACTGCAATGCTACCGGCGATGAAATGGTTTTGGAAACAGAGGGTAATCAGTTGAAGATGTACTGTACTATCTGCGAAGAGTGGACAGTCATCTCCAAGCCTGCTACGCCTTTGAAAATCACCAGACAGCCTTTGAGCAATTCTGCATATTCCGGCAAAACGGTATCTGTCAGCGTTGAAGCAGAGGGTGATGGCCTGACCTATCAGTGGTACTACAAGACCCCATCCGGAAGCAGCTTCAAAGAGTCTTCCAATACGACAGCGACCTATTCTACCACAATGACAGAGGCCAGAAATGGCTATAGAGTCTACTGTGTCATTACCGATCAGCACGGTGATTCTGTTGCAACAAACACGGTTACTCTGCGTATGAGAACCCAGTTGGCAATCGGGGAGCAGCCCACCTCTGTAGCAGTGGCCAACGGCGCAACCGCCAAGGTATCTGTGGGCGCAACCGGTGACGGTCTGACCTACCAGTGGTACTATAAGTCTGCTACAGCAAGTGGCTTCACAAAGTCTTCCAATGCGACGGCAGCTTACTCTACCACAATGAACGCATCTAGAAATGGCTATCAGGTCTACTGCGTGATTACTGACCAGTATGGCAATTCCGTTACAACAAATACGGTTACCCTGAAAATGGCGACCGCTTTGAAGATTACAAAGCAGCCTGCTGGTATGACAGTTGCAAGTGGCGTAACAGCCAAGGTTTCCGTAACAGCAACCGGCGACGGCCTGACCTATCAGTGGTACTATAAGTCTGCCACAGCAAGTAAATTTACAAAGTCTTCCAGCACCACGGCAACCTATTCTACCACAATGAACGAAGCCAGAAATGGTTACAAGGTCTATTGTGTGGTTACCGACCAGTATGGTAATTCCGTCACAACAAATACGGTTACCCTGAAAATGGCGACCGCTTTGAAGATTACAAAGCAGCCTGCTGGTATGACAGTTGCAAGTGGCGCAACAGCTAAGGTAACTGTCAGTGCAACCGGCGACGGACTGAAATATCAGTGGTACTATAAGTCTGCTACAGCAAGTGGCTTCACAAAGTCTTCCAATACGACGGCAGCTTACTCTACCACAATGAACGCATCTAGAAATGGCTATCAGGTCTACTGTGTCATCACTGATCAGTACGGTAATTCCGTCAAAACAAATACGGTCACCCTGAAAATGCAGACCGCTTTGAAGATTACAAAGCAGCCTGTTGGCGTAACCGTGAAAAACGGCGCAACCGCTAAGGTTACCGTATCTGCTACCGGTGACGGACTGAAATATCAGTGGTACTATAAGTCTGCTACAGCGACTAAGTATACCAAGTCTTCCGCTACCACAGCAACCTATTCTACCACAATGACCGCAGCCAGAAACGGTTATCAGGTCTACTGTGTCATCACCGACCAGTATGGCAATAAGGTAACTACCAATACCGTTACCCTGAAGATGCAGACCGCTTTGAAGATTACGACGCAACCTGTCAATGTCACCGTGGCAAGCGGCTCTACCGCAAAGGTTACAGTAAAGGCTAGCGGTGAGGGTCTGACCTACAAGTGGTATTATACGGACAATGCCTCTGATAAGACCTTCTCCAAGTCCAGCACCACGACCGCTACCTACTCTACCCAGATGAACTCTGCAAGAAACGGTCGTAAGG
>JAZNDB010000081.1:0-3091 GCA_045587845.1 Faecousia sp. | reverse complement strand
TCTACGGAGGGCAGGGTCTTTTCTGCCTCTTCTGCGATTTGCCAGTCTGCGAACTTGGTGGGGTCCAGTTTTACAATGCCCTTCTCGTCCACATACTTGCCGTTTTCGTCAAATACGATTGCCATTGTGATTTCCTCCTTGTTTTTGGGTGCTTTCTCTTCAGCACAAATCAAAACTTAATTATACCTCCGTTACGGTTGCAGCTTCACGAATGAGCGCCATAACCTTGCCGGTGAGTACACTTCTCATAACCGCTTTTTCAAATTCTTCATCGTAGTAGTCCTTCAGCTGCTCTACGGTGATGCCGTTATTGCGGGCGATAACGGCCAATGCCTGCCCCAATTCCTCTTGGGTGGCCTCTAATTTTTCCAGCTCCACGATTTTGTCCACCGCAGCCATATTCTTCATAGCGGCCTCGGCAGCGGGATATGCGTCTTTCCGCAAATCCTCCTCGGTGGTCTGCATAAACTGGCAGTACATTTGCAGGTTCAAACCCTGCTGGGCAAGCTGGGCTTCCAGATTCTGCAACTGCTGGGTAACCGCCTTTTCCAGCTCCTCGGGGTCAACGGTGTAATCCAGGGTAGCTGCAGCCTGGCGGAGCAATCTGTCCTGCAGGTCCATTTCGCCTCTCTGATCCACATTCTCCTGCATACCCTTTTTGACCTGCTCACGCAGTTCATCCATCGTGTAGCAGCCGCCCACTTCCTGGGCAAACACATCGTCCAGCTCATACTGAGTCTTGACGCGAATTTCGTGAATGGTGCAACGGAACTCCGCCTTTTTGCCGGCCAGGTTAGGCGCGTGATACTCCTTGGGGAAGGTAACCTCCACCAGCACAGGCTCTTCGCAGACCTTATCCAGCAACTGCTCCTCGAAACCGGGGATAAACATACCGCTGCCCAATACCAAGGTCTGATTTTCAGCGGTACCGCCTTCGAACTGCTCGCCGTCGCAGAAGCCTGCATAATCCAGAACCACTTCGTCACCGTTTTCGGTGGGGCGGTCCTTCACAACAGCGATACGGGGATTTTGGGAACGTACCCGTTCAATCTGCTTGTCTACCTCTTCGTCTGTTACAATATGCTTGCTGAGTTCAGCGGTCAATCCCTTATATGTAAATGCCATACTTTATCTCCTAAAATCAGTATATGAATAAAAAAGGGCAATCCAGTCCCATAAAACTGAATTGCCCAGACGGTCGGCTTTAAAAAACGCACACACTCCACCGCAGTAATCTGCGAAATCCGTCAGTCATGTGGCATCACAACTATATTATACGAAACCGCCCTTTTTGTCAAGGAAAAAGGGCGGTTTTTCGATAAGAAATTACGGATTTGTTTTATTCACTAAAGCGGTAAAGTCTTTTTGCATTCTCTGTGGTGACTTTTACCACTTCTTCTACGCTGATACCCCGGATTTCCGCTAACTTTTCTGCCATTTTGGGAAGATAACCCGGGTCATTCCGCTTGCCGCGATACGGCTCCGGCGCCATAAAGGGACAGTCGGTTTCCAGCACGATTCTGTCCAAAGGAATGGACGCGGCGGTTTCCACTGCCTTGCGGGCGTTTTTAAAGGTCAGCACCCCGGTAAAGCCGATGTACCAGCCCATTTTTACCAGTTGACGCGCCATTTCCGCAGAGCCGGAATAGCAGTGGAACACACCCTTGACGGCGGGAAATTCCTTGACGATACGCATACCGTCATCGTGGGCTTCCCGTTCGTGGATAATCACAGGCAAATCCAGTTCCTTTGCCAATTCCATTTGCATACGGAAGGCATTTTTCTGAATCTCCCGGGGATTGTCCTCGTAATAGTAATCCAGTCCAATCTCACCGATTGCCTTCACCTTTTCGTGCCCGGCCAGCTTGCGGTACTGGGCAATCACTTCCTCATTGACCTCGTCGGCAGAATCGGGGTGAGAGCCAACGGAGGCATAGAGCCACGGGTAGCGCTCCGCCATCCGGATGATATCCCTGGAGCTTTCCAGGCTGCAGCCGGCATTCATCACATAGCCGATGCCTTTCTCCCAAAGGCCCGCCATCAATTCCTCTCTGTCCGCATCAAAGGCGGGGTCATTTAAATGGGCGTGGGTGTCGAATAACATAAGGATTCTCCTTTGTTTCTCAATATAGTGGGCGGCTATCAGCCGCCCACGGACGACCAATGGTCGCCCCTACAAATCTTCTTCAACGACGGCTACAATACAGCCGTCGATTTCTTGCAGGCGGGGATCGTCAAGGGAAAATTCCGTATGGTTGGGCCACAGTTGTATTCCCTCTCCTGCGCATTTTCCTGCCGCCTCTTTCAATACCCAGAATTTTAACAGGGCAAGGCGGGGATTGTCCGCTTGCCGGAACTGCTCCATTTCCATCGGCGACAGGATTTTGTCCGCCAGGCTTATATTGATTTCTCTGTCCAGCTCCTCGGCATCGATGCCAACGGGTTTGTCAGAGATTACGCAGAACACGTGCTTAGGGGTGTGGGAGATAGAAAAATGCAAGGCGTTGTCTGCAAAATAGGGTTTCCCCAGCTTTGTATATGCAATTTCCGGCATAGGTCCGTCAAAGAAGGATTGGAGCATTTTTCTGCCCTCTGTGTGACCGTTCTTGCCATCCAGATGCCCATATAAAAGTTCCATAACGCACCCCCATTTTGCAACAAATACAGTATACCCGACCGTATATTTTTTGTCAACGGCGCATAGCCTGTTACAAAACAAGGAGGGATTCCTATGACCGAACAACCGATTCTGCCCCACAAGCTCACCTTAAACGAGCGAAAACAACTGACCGTTACAGGGGTAACCGAGGTTATCAGCTTTGACGAAAGCGCCGTGATTGCCCGCACGGAACACGGTACACTGGTGGTGCAGGGAAAGGATTTGCAACTGAAAACCCTGCTTCCCGAGGGCGGTCAGGTAGCCGTGGACGGCACCGTTACCGCCCTCATTTACGAACAGCCCCGTTCTGCCGATTCCTGGTGGCGGCGGCTCACAGGATGACCACCCCCGCAACCGCCTTTGCGCGGTTTTTAACAGGATTGGCGCTGGGTTGTGTCCTTGGGCTTTTTTACGGTTTTTTGCGACCTGTCC
>JAZNDB010000080.1:0-5261 GCA_045587845.1 Faecousia sp. | reverse complement strand
ATTCAGAACAATATCCGCAATCACGGCAACATCCGGCTGCTGCAGGCCGTTTTCCGGTGTGGCAACTGCCACAGAAACAGCATCGTCAGCGATGTAAACAACACAGTCTGCGTATCCTTTGGCAATCACAAGGCTTTCGATCTGCGCTTCGCACAACGCTACATTTACCAGCTCCTCCAGTTCCGCGGAGGAATTGCTGGCTGATTCATCACCGTAGGCCATAGCTTCCTGCAATAAGGTTACTGCGCTGTCACGGGCCTCCTGTCGGGATAAGCGAACTGCTGCAAAGTAATCTGTCATCGTGTTGTTATTTCCGCTTAGTGACTGGTCGTCACCCATAACCAGCGTATCTTCTGAAAGGATCTTATCTTTGTCAAGGGTGTCTGTCAGGTCTGAAACAGCTTTATCCTGTCCATATGCCCAGTTTGCATAAATTCCGCCGCAGACCGTTAACAGTACTGCTGTCGCAACCAAATTTTTCTTCCATATTTTCATATTATAGTTCCTCCATTCACTTCATTTTCAAAATACAAATGTTATCCGTGCCAAGTCCTGTGATTTTTGCCACTGCTTGCGTAAGGGCAAGCCTTACAGTTGGACTGTCAGCGCCTTGGCAAACTACAATCGCACCTAAGTAAACAGGTGGATTTACCTGCGTGATGAGCCCGGCTTCATTGCGTTGAGAATCTGTAATAATTACCGTTTCGAATCGTGCCGTATTGCCGGCAGTAGATGTAGAAGTATCCTGGTTTGTTTGATATATGGTTTCTTCACCGGTGGCTACGGATAAAAGTACCTGCACATCCCCTGCCCCTTCAACTGATTGTAAAATTTTTGTCAGGGCATCAAGCTGAATGTTCTGGCTTTCAGGCTTTACATCCGTTAAATTCTGTACCTCCTGCTGTTTCTTTTCCGGCAGCAGTAAAAGTCCGATTCCCACAAGCAGAATGATGAGTGCGTACTTGAACTTGCTGGAAAACGCTTTGATTTTTTCTGCCAATGCTTTTATAGCCACCTTTGATGCTCCTTTGCGATACCTAAATTTTCTTCTATGTATGCTCCAAGTATTCCTTTTGCGTATGGTGATAGATTACCTGTAATGGTTACCCCACAGGGGACCGAATTGTTACTATCATCCAGCGCCACCTCCACCGTTATATCTAAGTCCATACGATCGGCTTTGTCCAAGATATATGCTTCAGTTTGCTCTTTTATGATTACTGATGCGGATTCTGCAGCCATTGTTTTTCCGCTATTTGCATAAAAATCACCTTGTGCAGTCAAACCGTCCAGATAATCGGTAATATTTGTGAAGGAGATATTTACTACAGGTGAAAGGATTGTAATCACCATCAGTATCCCTGTAAGAAGACGGAGAATTCGTCCTGTTGCAGTTTTGTTACTTACAAGTCCTTGAACAATACTACAAATAATTCCTGAAACAATAATCCCTAAAACGTATTCTCTCATCCGTTAATACCTTTCATAAAACAAACAAGGCTGATCAGCAGCAAAATACAAACTGTTCCCGTCATAGCCAGGACAAGCCCCATAGCGCTGGTAAAATCTCCAAGCAATGTAACAGCAGACTTGGAGCCAAATGTGCTACACACACCACAGGAGAGTTTGAGTAGCAGATATTGAAGCCCAATTTGTAGAAACGGACTTACACAAACAGCAAGCATAGCAAAAATGCCATAGATACCCGCAGAGCTTTTCATAACACCAGCGCTCACAAGAATTGTTTCAGATGCATCGGAAAGGATACCACCAACTACAGGCACGATGCCGGAGATTGTTAATTTTGCAGCCTTAAGCGCGGATGCGTCTACAACACCGCTGACGACCCGTGTTATGGTGAGATATCCTGAAAAAATATACAGAATAGTTTTCAGACACCAGGTCATTGCCCATTTTGCCAAATCTTTTATTTTCTTCAGCATATCCTGGCCCACAGCACTGTTTGTAATAGATAGGCACAAATAGATGTAAATTGCAGGAATAATTACCCGCGAAATAATAGATGTAAGTAAGGAATCAAAAAATACTGTGCCTGTATAAAGGGCGGCAGAAGATGTGACACCCCCCTGTGCGGCAACTGCAGCTGTCATAACCGGCAGAAGAAGCTTCCCGTAGTTACTTAGCTCTGTAACCGTGTTTGCGCCTAACTGTATCAGTGTATTGGCTGGCTGCAATAAAAGAACACCAATTATAACTGCCCCTGCCAGCTGTATGCTGCCCGATTCCCGTTCTGAGATGTTGCCCAAAACACTTATAAGAAGAACCGCAACAATCAACGAAAGACACACACCGAACGCCTTGCTGATTTCGGGTCTGATTTCTGAAATTGCACTTTTTAGTATGTACCAAAGGCCTTGGGCAAAGCTTTCCTGATTATCGGGCATATATTGTTCTGCAGATTCCGGTACGGCAGGCGCAGTAAACTCCATTGCAGAAACAGGTTGTATCAATAATATAAGAAGCATCAATAGCAAAAAGTACTTTTTCATACTGCACCCAATATCTTATCCAAAAGTGATATCAATTTCTCGAAGACAGGTAAGGAAAGCCACAGTACAACAACAGAAGATAATACCTGCAGAGCTTTTCCCATAGATTCATTGCCGGCGTCTTTACAAATGAGTGCTGTAAATTCAGCAAGTATACCAATTCCTACAACTTTTAAAATTACGGAAAGTAATTCACTATCAATATTTCCTATTTGCTGAAGTTTGTTAATGAAATCAATTACAGGCCTTAAAAAGCTGATTGCTGCTATGATTACCATAGCGCAGGCAAGTAAAGCCAATAATACCGAAAAATCCTTTGCCTGCTTATGTAGGTTAAGCCAAAGAATTAACGCAGTTAATATACCTGCAGTTGCTTTAATAAAAACACTCATTATAAATCAAACAGTCGTTTTACCATATCGAACAGCTCAGATATTTTTTGCGCTACAATCATCAGTACAACAATGAGTCCGGTTAATGTGGTCATTGTTGCCTGCTCCTCCCTTCCGGAACGGGACAACACCTGATTCAGAATAGAAACAATAATACCTACTGCTGCAATTTTGAAGATTAAATCAATTTCCATAGTCAAACAAATAATATTGCCAGTGCTGCTCCGGCGCAAAGCCCCAAGGTTTGATAGCTCCTCAGCCTGACATCCCGATTGCTGCGCAACTGCTCTAAATTTCGCATACAATCCTGCCGTACTGCTTCCAGACCCATTAACTGTCCGTCCAAATCAAATCGCCCCAATGAATTGCCTAGGCGAATCATTTGGGTGCGGGTAATTGCAGGAATCGTTCTTTTGCCGGATATAATCGCCGTCATACATTGCCCAATATTGGTGGAAGTCTGCAATTCCATTTCCTGCGCCAATTCTTCAAAAAGACGACCGGGCATATTTCTAAAATGCATTGCAACCAGCCTGCAAAGTGACGGCAACGGTGTAAGACGATACTGCAATTCGGCATACATAAAGTCCAATATGCTTACCAGTTGCTCCAAAGCATTTTCGTCGCGCCGATAATTGGCTGCAATTTTAAATCCAACGCTACCGCAACCTGTAATGATCAAAATCGCTCCAACAATTTTTAGCATCATATCCTACATCCTTTCTATACGCCAGGACTTGTCCTTTTGTAAAATAACTACCGATGAAAACAGTCTGTAATCAACAATTGAACGATAGACAGGCCGTGTTTTAAGGTCCTGCAGTGTACCGGCGTGGGCGGTAGCTAACAGATGAACACCACACCACCCTGCTTGTAATAGCGCATCACAATCGGATTGCGCTGTTATTTCGTCAACTGCGATCCATTGCGGACTCATTGTTCTGAGAACTGTTTCTATGCCAATAGCTTTGGGACAAGCGGTTAAAATGTCTGTATTCAACCCCGGTGAAAAGCACGGTATCCCTTTTACAAGGGGAAAAAGTTCCTCACGCTCGTCCACTACAGCAATATTTCCTTGTTCATCGTTGGATTTGGCGCGAACTAAATCGCGGAGAAGTGTCGTTTTTCCGCTATTGGGAGGGCCGATTATCAATATGGAATCTGTTAGCGCCTCCAAGCCCCTTGCAATGTTATCAAAATCCCGCGCTACACGAATACATAGTGATGTCGGCTGTGAAATTCCCACCATTTTTTGGTTATGAACTGTTGACACGCCACAGATTCCAACCCGGTGTCCCCCCTGCGCAGTTATGAACCCTTTTGACACGCTTGTAGCTGCCCAGGGAGAGTATTCAGAGACTGCGTTAATAACGAACACAATATCGTCATTTGTAGCCTTAAACGGAAGCCTGCGGCTTCCCTGCTGAAATACAAGCTCTATTTCCGTTCCAATTCGAAACCGAAGTTCTTGCAGTTCTTCCCTACCTAATTCGTCGATTTCCCGTCGCATTCGATGGGGAATCAGCTTTAAATATGCTTGCCAGGCACATCTCATTTGCATCACTCCTACCTAAGCCTATGCTTGTACCACGGCAATATGCAAAAAAATCCCGACAGCAAATGCTGTCGGCATAAAGAATATATTTACTTTTTAGCGTAGGATATCAGCCGTGTAATGACGGGCGCAAGAACAATGTTGGTGCCTAGTTCAATTAAGAAATTAACGCCTGCTAAACCAATGAACATATAGCTTGCTACGTTTTCAAACCCAGCAGCAGCGCCCCAAACAGTGAGGGTTTCCAGGAAAAACAGTTGGCAACCCAAGAGGAAAACACCTGTATTCACAACCGGACAAATTACTGCCGCTACAATTACGGCAAAATAGCGATTATTTCTGGCAATATAGCTGTAGACACCATCCTCACAGCACGTACCCAAATGATATGTATTCTTCATTAATTGAATACGGCCCTTAGAATATCTGTCTAAAAGCTTCAATACAAGCCTGTATGCAAGGCCGGAGCAGAGACCAGCTGCTGTGCCTTTTACCAATACAGTAAGTATTGTCCCGGCCACATCTACGACAAGGAAAGCGGCTGCATCACCACTGAGCAGAACCGCTACGCCGAATACGAAGCCAAGCCACGCGCCTGCCTGCCAGCCATATACGGCTGCGCCTACAACAATGGGAACCAGCACCAAAGAAATGGAAAACACTCCAAATCTGATGCTGCCACCTAAAAATTGCAGCACAAGCACAATTGCGGTAAACAAGCCAATTCCAACGATTTTTTTAGTTTTACTATTCATTTTTTAACCTCCTGCTGTCGCTCCGGCTTTCCGGATGCGATGCAAATTT
>JAZNDB010000079.1:0-9758 GCA_045587845.1 Faecousia sp. | reverse complement strand
CCTGTAGATTTGTAGGCTCAGACATATGTATACCTTCTTTCTGTTGGGATACATAAATCTTACCATTTTTCACTTGTCGGATTGTGCTAAAACCTGTCGGGCTTTTACAAGAATTTCCGCGGTGCCCTCATTTTCTTCCCGACGGAGCCAATGTATGGCGGGATTCCGTCGGAACCAGGTCAGTTGCCGCTTGGCATATTTCCTGGAAGATTGTTGTACCAATTCCTTGGCGGTCTCCATAGAACTGCGACCTTGCAAGGCATCTACAAATTCCTTGTAGCCGATGGCTTGCATAGCAGTACATTTTTCGGGAATACCGGCGTCCAGCAGACCTTGAATTTCAGTTAGCAAGCCCTGCTCCAGCATCACTTCCACCCGCCGGTCAATTCTTGCGTAAAGGGTAGCTCTGTCAGCATCCTCCAACGCAAACCAAACGGGATTGTAACGGGGAGGAATCAACTGGGTTTTCCGGTTGTGCTCTGTGATGGTTTCACCTGTTTCCAAATACACTTCCATAGCCCGGATAATCCGTTTCTGGTCAGATGGGTGAAGCCGGTCAGCCGACTCTGGGTCAACTGCACGGAGCATTTCAATGACGGCATCAATACCATTTTCTGCGGCTATTTTCTCCAATTCTGCCCGACGACCGGTGGAGGGTACGGGAGCAAAATCGTTGCCTTTTATCAGCGCGTCCATATAAAGACCTGTTCCGCCGACGATGATAGCAGTTTTTCCCCGGGCTAGAATATCGTCCACAATAGGTGTCGCCATTTGGCAGTACTTGCCCACGGAAAAATCCTCCCAAGGCTCTGCTACCGATAGCATATAATGGGGAATGTTTTCCATTTCTTCTGTGGTAGGCTTGGCGGTGCCGATATCCATACCCTTATAAACCTGCATAGAATCGCAGGACACAATTTCACCGCCCAACTCCTTTGCCAAAGCAATGGACAGGGCAGTTTTGCCGGAGGCAGTCGGCCCGGCGATACAGATAAGATTGTTCATAATTTTTCTCCGCAGTTGGGACAGAAATTAGGAAGAAGCAACTGTCTTTTGCCCATAAGACCGTGTCCGCAATGGGGACAACGAATTGACCAGGACACAATCACACCAACGGCAATGACACCGATACCAATCCACATAATCGTTTGAGATGTGAGGGCGCCGAGCCAGGCCAGAGCAATGCCAATAATACATAGCCCAAAGGATATAAAATATCGGATATACAGGTTGTTCATTATAAAAACACCTTCCTTAGCTCCGCTTGAATTGCTTTTCCAGCTCTTTCTTGCTGAGGGTAATGCAGATAGGTCTGCCGTGGGGGCAGTGTTTTAAATCCTCGCGGCTCAGCACCTGTTCAGCCAGTTTTAACAGCTCGGCTTCACTGCTCTGCCAGCCAGCCTTGATGGCAGCCTTACAGGCAACAGTATGCAATAGCTCGTCGCGGATACTGTCTTTTTGTCCTTTTCGTCCATTTCGCAAATCCTCTGCCAGTGTTTCCAGAGCCTCGGTTGCCTGGGAACTGTCCAGATCCATAGGGATTTGACGAATCAGTAGCGTATTCTCGCCAAACTCCTGAATTTCAAAACCCAGTTCCTCCAGCATAGACTGGTTATCCAGCAAAATCGCAACGCTTTCTGTGTCCAATCGGTGGGGAATAGGCGTCAGCAGAGCTTGGGAGGATATGGATTCCTGGTTGGCTTTCAGCTTTTCAAAGAGAACCCGCTCGTGGGCGGCGTGCTTGTCGATTAGGAAGGCTTCTTCGCCCTGCTCCACAAGAATGTAACTGTTGTAAAGCTCGCCCACAAACCGCCAGGGAATATCCAGAGGCATTGCGGGAATGGCAATCTGCTCCACTTCCTCCTGGGGCATAGGGGCAGACACCACTTTTTCCCGCAGGGGAGCAGGTTTTGGCATCTGCTGCGCGGGGGTGGGAATATGTACGCTTTCCTGCAGAGGGAGAGATGCCCGGGCATCTACTGCCTGCGCTGTGGCTGCAGCGGCTAACGGAGAGGGCTTCGGCGCATCCTTCATTGCGGAGGCAAAGGCTTTGTATTCCTGGGCATTCATAGTGCGGAAGAAGTTCTCCTGTTTGGGAGCAGCGGCTACGGGTTTTTGCGCCGCAGGCGCGGGGGCAGAAGAGGGCTTAAACTGCATTTGGGGTCTGTCGGGCGTTTTGTTCAATGCGCCCAGAACACCGTAATGCACACAGTCAAAGACTGCCTTTTCGTTTAAAAACTTCACTTCCGTCTTGGCAGGATGCACATTCACATCCACGGCGGATGCAGGGGTTGTTAAATGCAGTACGCAGGCGGGGAACTTGCCTACCATAATCTGGTTGCGATAAGCCTCCTCCAGGCCTGCAATAAGCAGACGGGATTTCACAGGACGTCCGTTCACAAAGAAAGTCTGCAGCGCTCTGCTGGGGCGGGCATCTGTGGGCTTGGACACAAAGCCTGTGAGGGCAAAATTTTCCCACTTGCTATCTACCGCCACCATTTTTCCGCTATCTCTGCCGTAAACACAGTAGACCGCGTCCTCCAAAGAACCGGTACCGGGGGTGGAAAGAACTTCCTTACCGTCCCGCAGAAAACGGAACGCTACCTCGGGGTGCGCCAGGGCCTGCAGCTGCACAGCGGATGCTACCTTGCCGCCCTCGTAAGTATCAGATTTCATGAATTTCATACGGGCAGGCGTATTGAAGAACAAATCCCGCACAATAATGGTAGTACCCACGGGACACCCTGCCTCGGATTGTTCTGTAATATTGCCTGCTTCCAGGCTCAGCGATGTGCCGAAATTGGCGGAGGGCGTCCTGGTCAGCAGGTCGATGCGGCTGACGGATGCAACGGCGGCAAGGGCCTCACCACGGAAGCCCATAGTAACAATGGCTGCCAAATCCTCAGCGGTTTTCAGCTTAGAGGTTGCGTGGCGCAGAAAGGCGGTTTTGGCATCCTCGGGGCTCATACCGCAGCCGTTATCGGTGACCCGCAAAAAGGTCATACCTCCGTCCCGGATTTCCACGGTTACTTGGGAGGCGCCTGCATCCACTGCGTTTTCCAGCAGCTCCTTTACTACGGAGGCAGGCCGTTCCACCACTTCACCGGCAGCTATTAAGTTGGCAACGTGGGGAGAGAGCTGAATAATTTTCGACATAAAATCACCTCGCTAGTGCAGTAACGGCAATCAAATTGATAAGAATGTGCATAACAATTGGCGTGACAATGGTATCAGATGCCATATAGGCGTTTGCCAAAGCAATTCCGGCAGGCAGATACTGAAGAAAACAGAACAAGAGGGTTTTCCAATCTTCCTGACCGATAAAATCCACGATGTGAATGGCGGCAAAGCAGCAAACGGAAAGCAAAAGGGCGAGTATCTGGTTTTTTCGGTAGAATCCCTGAAAAAGCAATCCCCGGAAAAAGACCTCCTCGTAAACAGGCACCAGAAGAATCGTACCGAAAGCAAATATTCCGGGATATTCCTTGGCCAATTCCATAATTGTATTGTCGTTTACGTTAGAAAAGTCAGGTCCTGCCCAGGGAGCAATTACAACGGATATCAAAAATGTAAAGCCGTAGTAACAGATCAATCCCTTACATACGCACCACAAACATTTCCACGGCTTTGCCCAGGCAACTTTTACAGAATTCCACAGGAACTTGTGAAAAATGCCCAACACACAGATAAAGTTTGTTGCAAAATAGAGGATATTCAATGTGGACAGAGATATAGAGAAACCCAGCAAATCACCGATAAGATACAGTATGGTAGAAAGGGCAAATTCGGTAATGAGCAGATAACTCCAGCCTAGGAGCAATTCCCGCCGTGTCATAGAAATGGATAGTTTCATATTACTCCAACATCTTCTTCAGCTTGTAAAGTTCGTTCATAGCTTCAATGGGGGTAAGAGTCTCCACGCTGATAGATTCCAATGTGTTGCAAACCTGCTGACTGCGCAGATCTAGCATACTGATCTGGTCATTCTCCTCGGGGATTTCCCGCACAACCTTCGGTTGGGGCTTACCCTCAGTTTCCAGTTCCAGCAAGATTTCTCTTGCCCGATTGATAACTCCGTTGGGCAGACCTGCCAGCTTGGCAACCTCCACACCGAAGCTGTCATCGGTGGCGCCGGGGATAATTTTCCGCAGGAAAATCATCTTGTCGCCCCGCTTTTTCACAGCAATATTATAGTTCTTAATGCCGGGCAACTGGTCTTCAATCACACTCAATTCGTGATAGTGGGTGGCAAACAACGTCTTTGCTCCCAGCTGCCTGGGGTTAGCGGCATATTCCAGCACCGCCCGGGCAATGGCCATACCGTCGTAGGTAGATGTACCTCTGCCGATTTCGTCCAGAATCAGCAGACTTTTGGAGGTGGCATACTTCAAAATAGAGGCCATCTCCGCCATTTCCACCATAAAGGTAGACTGTCCGGAGGACAAGTCATCACTGGCGCCGATACGGGTAAAGATTCTGTCTACTATGCCAATTCTTGCGGATTTGGCAGGAACGAAGGAACCAATCTGCGCCATCAGAGTAATCAGCGCCACTTGCCGCATATAGGTGGATTTACCTGCCATATTCGGGCCGGTAATAATAGAGACCATATTCTCTTTACTATCCAGGTGGGTGTCATTGGGGACAAAAAGACTGTCCTTTAATACCTTTTCCACCACAGGATGCCGTCCCTCGGTGATAGAAATAGCGCTATCCAGTGTGATTTCCGGACGGCAGTAGTTATTCTTTACCGCAACAGTTGCCAAACTGCACAGGGCATCCACTGCACCCACTGCGGCGGCAGAGGTTTGCACCCGCAGAGCCTGGGCGGCCAAATGCTCACGCAGATTGGAGAAAATCTGATATTCCAAAGCGGTGCAACGCTCTTTCGCGGTAAGCACCTGCTCTTCCAGTTCCTTCAATTCAGGTGTAATGTACCGTTCGTTGTTGGCAAGGGTTTGCCGACGGATATAGTGGTCAGGTACTTGATTCACAAAGGATTTGGACACCTCGATATAATAACCGAACACCCGATTGTAGTTTACCCGCAGAGTGCGGATACCGGTGGCCTCCCGTTCTCTTGCCTCAATGGAGGCCATAATGCCGGCGCCACCGTCCAGAATATCCCGCAGCCGGTCTACTTCTGCATTGGCGCCCTTGCGGATAATGCCACCCTCCCGAACAGTCAGGGGCGGCTTTTCTGCAATGGTGGAGTCAATTAAGGTAGCGCAATCGGTTAAAGGGTCCAATGCCTCCTCTAACTTTTTCAAAAGGGGAGAATTGGCCTGTTGCAGTTGTAGTTTTACGTCCGGCAGAGCGTGCAGACCGCTGGCAAGTCCCAGCAGATCCCGCCCATTGACAGTGCCGGTGACAATACGGGTCATTACGCGTTCCAAGTCGGTGATTGACTTCAGCGCTTCTTCCAACTCACCGCGGAAAACAGTGTTGCTTACCAACTCTTCCACAGCGTTTTGGCGGCTGGTGATTTCGCTTACGTCCAGCAGCGGCTTTTCCAGCCAGCTTCGCAATAGACGGCCGCCCATAGGGGAATGGGTTTTGTCCAGCACCCATAAAAGCGTACCCTTTTTGTCCTTTGCCCGGAGGGTTTCCTCCAACTCCAGATTTCGACGGGCATCCATATCCAGCTCCATAAACTTGCCGGTGGTATAGTACTGAAGCTCCCGGATATGGGACAGGTCGTTCTTTTGCAGTTTTTTCAGCAGTTCCAACAGACTACCGGCAGCCATAACTGCCTCGGGCAGACTGGCAAGACCCAATTCCTCTGTGGATTTGGCAAAATGGGATACCAAAACACCTTCCGCTGCTTCCAGCACAAACTGTTCCGGTTTTCCCTCGTCCAGGCAGCAACGCAGACGGTGCCGAAGGGCATCGTTAATCACGTCACAGTGAGTGCTATCACCAAAGCGAATCACTTCGGTGGGGGAGAAACGACCCAGCTCTGAAGCGCAGGCAGGGGCATCGGCGCAGACGGTTACGTAAAATGCGCCTGTGGATACGTCGCAAAAAGCCAAACCGAGCTTCTCTTCCTGTCCATACAGACAGGCGATATAGTTGTTTCTGCTTTCCTCCAGCATACAGCTTTCCGTAACTGTGCCGGGGGTAACGATGCGGGTGATACCCCGCTGCACAATGCCCTTGGCCTGGGCGGGGTCTTCCATCTGTTCGCAGATAGCGACCTTATAGCCCTTTTGCACCAAGCGGGCAATATAGGCATCTACTGAGTGATAGGGAACACCGCACATAGGGGTTTGTTCCTCTTCCGGCTTGTTCCGGTCACGGGTGGTTAAGGTCAGATCCAGTTCTTTTGCGGCCAGCTTGGCATCGTCGTCAAACATCTCATAAAAATCACCTAACCGAAAGAAGAGAATACAGTCCTGGTTATGCTCTTTGATGTCAAAATATTGCCGCCGCATAGGGGTCATTTCGTTGGATTTTGTAGCCATAGCGTTCAATCCTTTTTCTTAAATCTGTAGTTCACCGGTCAAACTCCACGTGGTAGCGCCGGTGATGGTAATGGGAGCAAATGTGCCGATAAGAGAGGCATCGCCCATCAATCTTACCAATCGTCCGCCCTCGGTACGGGCGGTTAAAAATGTTTTGTCTGTGCCGTCAATCAGGCAGCGGACTGTCTTGCCAATATAGGCGCTGTGCAGCTGCTCAGAAATGCCGTTTTGTACCGCGCAAAGCCTGTCGAACCGGCGGTTTTTCTCCTCCTTGAGCGTGAGGTCTTCCATAGTATAGGCGGGTGTGCCGGGACGGGGAGAGAAAATGAAAGTAAACAGGGAATCGTAATGCACTTGCTCAATGAGGGAGATAGTCTCCTCAAATTCTGCCTCCGTTTCGCCGGGGAAGCCCACGATCACATCGGATGTCAAAACCAAATCCGGCATAACAGATTTTGCATAATGCACTTTTTCCAGATAGGTTTCCCGATCGTAGTGGCGGTTCATAGCCTTCAATACCCGGGAAGAACCGGATTGGAAGGGCAGGTGTAACTGCTTGGCAATTTTGGGATACTTTGCCATCGTGTCGAAAAGCTTATTGGAAGCATCCCGGGGATGGCTGGTCATAAAGCGAATCAGAAAATCGCCGGGCAGCTCTGCAATTTTTGCCAGCAGGTCTGCAAAATCTACGCCCTGGTCCAAATCCTTGCCGTAAGAGTTGACGTTTTGGCCCAGCAGTGTAATATCCTTTGTGCCGCTTTCAATGAGCGCTTTGCATTCGGCTAAGATATCCTCCCACTTTCGGCTGCGCTCTCTGCCGCGGACGTAGGGAACGATGCAGTAGGTGCAGAAGTTATTGCACCCGTACATAATAGACACCCACGCCTTCAATTTACTGTCACGGCTGTGGGGCAGACCTTCTGCGATAGAGCCGGGCTCGTCAGCAGTGAAATAGGTGCGCTTGCCTGTAAACAGCACACGGGCCAGAATTTCCGGGAATTGCCACAGGTGGTGGGTGGAAAACACACCGTCTACGTGGGGATAACTGTTTTTGATACGGTTTACCACAACCTCCTGACCAGCCATACAGCCGCAGAGGAAAATTTTTTGACGCATATGGCGGCGTTTGGTGTGGGTCAGGGCTCCCAAATTGCCGAATACCCGTTGTTCAGCGTGTTCCCGAATGGCGCAGGTATTCATCACAACCACATCCGCCCCTTCGGCGCTGTCGGTGATAGCATAGCCACATTCAATCAGCAAGCCCCGAATGTTTTCTGAATCGGCTTCGTTTTGCTGACAGCCGTAGGTTTCTACATAAGCGGTGGGTGTGCAGTCTTGTCCCTGCCAAAAAGCCTTTATCTGGGCGCAAAAAGCGAATTGGCTATCCAGTTGTTCCTGTGAAATGATTGCAGTTTTCTTCATTGGGGGATAGCTCCTTGTAGTCATAAATTCTCAATATAAAATAATAGCATTTTTTCGCTTTTTTTGCAAGGGGTGGCAGTAGATTTTATGGGATTGTAAACAATTTGGAAACAGTATTGCTTTTATTCATTTGACGTGGTAAACTATCTAGGAATTACTCTAAAAAATGGGAGAAAGAGGAACAATTATGATTTGTAAATTTTGTTTGGCAGAATTGGAAGACGGCGTTACCGTTTGCCCCCTGTGCGGCAAGAACCTAGCGGAGGAAACGCCTGCAGAAGAAGCTGTGGCGGAAGAGACTGTCGTGGAAGAAGAAATTGTTGAGGAGATTTTCGAGGAAGAAACCGAAGCGGTTTCAGAAGAACCCAAAAAGAAAAAAGGCTGGAAGATTGCTTTGGCAGTGGCTGGTATCGCTGTGCTGGCGGTTGTTCTTGTGGGTGCAATTATGTACTTTATGGGTTTTGGCAAAAGCCTTATGCACAACCTGAAATTCTGGCGCCCCAACGATATCAACTATAAGCTTTCCTACACAGTAAAAGACGAAGCCGCAGAAAAGAAAGCAGAAACCGTGGTTGCAACACTGGGCAATCAGACCCTGACCAACGGCGAACTGCAGGCTTACTACTGGATGAATGTCTATGAGTTCCTGGACTACTACGGCTACTACCTGAGTATGATGGGCGTGGATGTGAGCAAGCCTTTGTCTGAGCAGATTTACGACGAAAAGACCGGTCAGACCTACCAGCAGATGTTCCTGAGCAATGCATTGCAGGATTGGTGCACATACGCAACCTTGGTGCAAATGTCCGAGGAAGCTGGTTTTAAATTAAGTGAGCAGCAGCAGGAATATTTGATTTCTGTGGAAACGCAATTAAAGGCGATGGCTCTGGAAAAGAATTACACAGACGTGGAGCTGTTTATTGATAAAGAACTGTTCCCCGGCAGCTCACTGAAGCAGTATATGCAATATGTGAATGTGAACCACGTGGGCCTCTGCTACTACGATACCTTGTATGCAGGCCTTATGCCCAACGAGCAGGAAATTGAGGAATACTACACAGCCCACGAGGAAGAGTTTGAGCAGCAGAAGATTGGAAAAGATGCCGGCAACTACTACGGTGTGCGCCACATTCTGATTGAAGTGGAAGGCGGCACCGAGGACGATGATGGTATTATGACCTACACCGATGCAGAGTGGGAGGCTTGCCGCGCGTCTGCACAGAAGCTGCTGGACGATTTCCTGGCAAATGATCCCACAGAAGAGAAGTTTGCAGAACTGGCAGTAGAGTATTCCCAGGACCCCGGTTCTGCCAGCAACGGCGGTCTGTATTCCCAACTGACCAAGGATTACGGCTTTATTGAGAACTTTGAAAACTGGTATGTGGATGAGAGCAGACAGATTGGCGATACCGGCTTGGTAAAGAACACGGAAAGCTCCGTACAGGGCTATCACATTATGTACTTTGCAAGCAGTGAGCCCATTTGGCTGTATGAAACCAAATCTGCGGTACTGGGTGAACGTACCACAGCTATGATGGACGAAGCAAAGGTAAAGTGGCCTATGGAAGTGAACTACAAGAACATTGTTCTGGGCAACGTAAACCTGTCTGCTTCGTAAAAGATAAAACGGACACAGAAAGTATCTGTGTCCGTTTTTTAATCCCAATCGGGAATGATACTGTTGCGAAGGGGGAGGGAATGGAATATCTCCCGGGTAATGGCTTTATATTCCGTAACATCGGTGGTTTTGCGCAGGCGCTTGCCCAACTTTCCCCCATCTTCAAATTTACACAGCCAATGCCGCCAGTTTTCTTTCATACGGAACATAGCATTGCGACTCCCCCCAAACGCGGCAATATATTCTTCAAGGAG
>JAZNDB010000078.1:0-2052 GCA_045587845.1 Faecousia sp. | reverse complement strand
TCGTGGACCGCTACGGCACGTACGATGAGTATCTGGAATGGCTGGCTCAGCAGAAAGAAGGATAATTCCATTGTAGGGGCGTGCATTGCACGTCCGCGGACGACCAATGGTCGCCCCTACATTCCATTGTTTAGGAGTTTTGAATATGAAAAAAATCTTAGATATTATCACCGCGAAGATGGAAAAGGCCTTTGCCGATGCAGGTTACGAGGCATCCTTTGGCAGAGTGACGGTGTCCAACCGCCCCGACCTGTGCGAATATCAGTGCAACGGCGCTCTGTCTGCGGCAAAGCAGTACAAGTGCGCCCCCATTACCATTGCAAATGCGGTGGCTGAAAAGCTGGACAAGAGCGACTTTTCTATGTGCGATGCCGTTATGCCCGGTTTTATCAACTTAAAATTGTCTGATACCTTCCTGCAAACTTATTTGGAGGAAATGCGTACCAGCCCCGACTTTGGTGTGGAGAAAATCGGCGCCGGACAGACCATTGTGGTGGACTACGGCGGAGCAAATGTGGCAAAGCCCCTGCACATCGGTCACCTGCGTCCTGCCATTATTGGCGAGGCGCTGAAGCGGCTGCATAAGTTCTTTGGCTATAACACCATCGGTGACATTCACCTGGGTGACTGGGGTTTGCAGATGGGCTTGATTATTGCAGAACTGCAGGAACGGCAACCAGAATTACCCTATTTTGATGAAAGCTTCACCGGAGAATATCCTGCGGAAGCCCCCTTTACCCTCTCTGATCTGGAGGAAATCTATCCCACCGCTTCTGCAAAGAAAGCAGACCCGATTTTTGCCGAAAAGGCCCACACCGCCACCTATGAACTGCAGCAGGGCCGCCAGGGTTATCGGGCAATCTGGCAGCACATTATGAACATCTCCCTGCCCGACTTGAAGCGGATTTACGATACGCTGGATGTGTACTATGAAAAGTGGCTGGGCGAGAGTGACGCCGACCCCTACATTCCCGGTATGGTTGCGGATTTGAAGGCCCGGGACCTGGCTGTCCTCAGCGAAGGCGCTTGGGTTATCCCGGTAGCGGAGGAGGGCGACAAGAAGGAAATGCCCCCTATGATTTTGGTAAAATCCGATGGCTCCGCCATTTATGCTACCACCGACCTTGCCACCATTTTGCAGCGTATGCAGGACTGGGCACCCGACAAGATGCTCTACGTCACCGACAAGCGGCAGAATCTGCACTTTGAGCAGGTGTTCCGTGCCGCTAAGAAAAGTGGCATTGCCAAAGCTGAAACAGAATTAGAGCACGTGGGTCACGGCACGATGAACGGCGCTGACGGCAAGCCCTTTAAAACCCGTGACGGCGGTGTGCTTCGTCTGGAGACACTCATTGGGGATATGACCGATTTTGTTCGCGCCAAGGTGGTGGAAAACAAGATTGTAGACGACAGCGAGGTGGAGGCCACCACCGCAAAAATTGCTTTGGCAGCGCTGAAATACGGTGATCTAAGTAACCAGCCCACCAAGGACTACAACTTCGATATGGAGCGCTTTGCAGCTTTCGAGGGCAACACCGGACCTTACATTCTCTACACTATTGTCCGTGTGAAATCCATTCTGGCAAAGTACGGCGCGTGGGAAAACCTGCCCATTCAAGTACCTGCCAATATCTATGCAAAGGATCTGATGCTGGCCATCACCAAGTTTGGTCCTGCGCTGGAGAGCGCGCTGAAAACCTCCTGCCCCAACCTGATTTGCGCCTATATCTATGAATTGGCGGGCGCGGTGAATAAGTTCTATCACGAAACCCGCATTCTCACCGAGGAAGATAAGAACTTGCAGGCAGGCTACATCAGCTTGATTGCTTTGGCAAAGAACATTTTGGAAACCTGTATCCATATTCTGGGCTTCTCTGCCCCGGAAAAAATGTAAAAGAAATGTCGCTGACTTTTGAAGTGAACCCCAAAGTTTAGACAAAATTTAATATTAACTTGCTTGTGAATGAGTTCGGTATTGTACCGGACTCATTCCTTTTAATTTTAGAGATATTCTCTCGTTGTTGTAATAATAGATGTAATCATCCAGAGCCT
>JAZNDB010000077.1:0-13024 GCA_045587845.1 Faecousia sp. | reverse complement strand
CATCCTTTCAAAATAATCTTAGTTATTTTGATAAAATTCATTTCGCTTACGGAGAATTTCATCATTAATCTTGATTGTCCACTCCGTCAGCATTTCACGGGCATTAGCACCGTCGTCGATAACAGCACGAATGGAGTTGGTAAGACCTCTGTTAACATAGTAGTTACCGGGCACGATGGGAATAAACTTCATCCAGCTAAACTGTGCTTCCAGAACACTGCGCTCCTTGTTTGTCCAACCCTGAGAACGCAGAGTTTCCATGTTTGCGGTTGCGTATCTTGCGGCAATACCCAGCGCAGCTTCCACGTCGTTAGCATATCTTGATTGCGCATCAGAATGAGACCACCACTTGATGAATTCCCAAGCTGCGTCCTTATCCTTTGCATCGTTGAGCATTACTACGCCTGTACCGGTATTGTCCATCTGGGTACGGTCAATAGTACCGTCCTCCTTTTCAATACCGGGTGTGGGGAAGATATCCCACAGACCACTGATTTCAGGTGCGGTGTATTTTAAAGTGGTGTAAATTGTGTAGGTTGTAATACCAATGGGCATTTCACCTGTTCTGAAACGGTTTGCAAAGTCATAGGCCTGAGGGAAACCGTACTTAGTGAAGAACTCTGTGTGCTGAATCAATGCGTCAACCGCTACGTCCTCGTCGAACATAACCTCAGTCATATCCTCGTTGAAGTAGGAGCCGCCCATCTGATACAGAAGATTTGCAAAGGAGGCGGAGGAGCCCAAGCTCATATTGTAACGCTGCAGCACCTGGGCTACGTCGTACATATCCTCCCAAGTCTGGGGAACTTCCAGACCCATACTCTCGAAAATGTCCGTTCTGACGAACATTACCGTACAGCCGTGGGTATTGGGTACGCCGTAGTATCTGCCTTCAAGCATAAAGGGAATTTCACAGCCCTCTACGTATTCGTCCAGGATATCCCAATAGCCATCATACTGAGACAGGTCAACCGCTGCGCCACGCAACGCCAGGTTCACAACTGTATCAGAGGTAACCTGCATCATTACATCGGGACCCGTGCCGGCTGCCAGGGCGTTGATCAGAGAGCCCTGCGCCAGTTCCAGGTCTACTTCAATGCCGTACTTCGGGGTAAACTCGTCGGTAATCATATTCTTAATGATTTCGTACTGGTCAATACCGGAGTTGATCCACACACGAATGGATTTTGTTTCCGTTTCCTTCTCTACGTCGTTATTATTAAAGGAAGCGAAGAAGCTTTTTACCTGATATACAATCCACTGCCAGGCATTCAGGGTTGTTTTCGGCATCTCCGCATTGGGAGAAACCAGAGCAATGTAGTCAATATCCAAAGCCTGCTGTTGATAGGTGGAAAGCTTTGCGCTCAAACCGTTAATGTCGTTTTTGAAATTAGACAGTCTGTTCTTATAGGTCAGGTCGCCGATGTTGTCCGCATAGCTCTCCAGGTTGTAGGCTACGTCTTCAAAATAGGCGTTTTCTGCGCCCTTCTGTCCAACAATGGTCTCCAAGCGGCTTGCTTCTTCAAAGAGCAGCTTGGCATTCTTCCGGAATTCTTCCGGCAGATCGGGCAACAGTCTGTCCAAATAGTAATCGCGGTACTCGTCAGGAGAGCTACTGGTAATCATAACAATGGACAGGTAGATGTCGTTCAGATTGGCTACTACTGCCTGCAGAACACTCATAGTGTCGGTCAGGTCGCCAATCACGTTTTCCATAGTGATGATGTGCTCACCCTTGGTCAGATAGATGCTGTAAGGTCCGCTTTCGCCGCCAAGCAGCAGGTTCTGCCACTGACCGGTATAGTTAAAGCGAACAGCATTGAGTTCCTTAAAGGGAACTTCGCCGTCAATGTAGATTCTGCGGGAGCTAAACAGGCCGTCCAAATAGCCCTGCTTATACTTACAGCCCAGGTTGTAGAAACCGTCTTCAGGCGCCTCTATCTTCCAGCTGATCCACTGGCCGGGCTCCTTCCACTGGCTGCCACCACCGTAGTTAATCTTCACGTTATCATAAGAGAACGGCTGTGTCAGAGGGCTGGTCTTATCTGCGCTGGGCCACAGTGTGGAGCTGGACTGCAGATAATAGTCCTCTGCCTGGAAGGGCTCCATAATATTCTCGGTAGCCTTATAGCCCTTCTGCTGGTATACACTGAGGTAGTCCTGATAGGACATCAGGTAGGGTTCCTGCTTCAGGGTCATTCCCTGCAGCAGCAAAGGAGTGCCGTCGAAGCACAGAGAAATTGTGTGTTCACCGGCCTCCAGATAGAACTGCAGGTTTCCGTACACACCGGTCTGGTCATACAGATACTGCTTTCTCCACTGGGGAACCTGTGTAGACTGGGGACGCAGGTCGTCACCGTTTTCATCTGCACGAATGGGATCGTTCTTATACACACGGCTCAGAACACAGCTGTTTGCCTCTGTAAAAGGAAGCTCCCCATCAATGTACAGGCCAAACAAAAACTGGCTGTAGCTATCTGCCAGAGGGAAGTAGTCCATCTCGATGCAGTACAGACCGCCCACAGGAATGTTAACGTTGAAAACAACCTTTTCACCCTTGGCATCAATATACACACCCTGAGCAGAGCCTTCTCTGTTCTCATAGAGCTTTGTATCAGTGATAACACCTTCCATTTCAGGAGCAACAAGCTGGAAGTTGGTAACATCCACTGCAATCTCCTGTTCAGGATGACCCATATTTATATGCTTTTGCATATAGTCATAATAGGTATTGGTGTTTTTATGGGAATCCGGATTGTAGGTCCAGTCGTTGTTCTGTCCGTCACTTTGCGTAGCGTCAACCTGCACCATAGCCACAGGGGCGCACAGCAAGCTGGCAACCAACAAAACAACAACCCACTTCTTCATCTTCTGCATCATTTCGTTACTTCACTCCTAATTAATATTTCTGCACGGAAAGGTCAATACAACACGAACATTTGCTTCTTGCTGGGCTTCACTTCCCTGCCCGTTGCAAACGCTTACACCGTATTTCCCTCCATAAATTAACTTGATTCGTTCATTCACATTCCGCAGGCCAACCTTGCTCTCTTCAAAGCCTGCTCCTGTTTTTAGTTTATCGTTCAACTTGTCCATTTCTTCCTTACTCATAATCTGCCCGTCGTTCTCTATGGATACGTACAGGCATTCATTTTCGCTATAGGCCGAAATGGTAATGTTGCCTAAATAATTTTTGGGTCTCAGACCGTGTTGAATGGCATTCTCAACGATTGGCTGCAAGCACATCTTTATGATTGTGCTGTCATAAAGGCTTTCGTCGATCTGCCAATGAAATGCAATGGAATCGCCAAAACGGATTCGCAGGATTTCGATGTAAAGCTTCAAGAAATCCAGTTCTTCTTTTAACGATATGATCACATCGTCATTTTCCAGCCCGAAACGATAGAGCTTGGCAACCTTTGTGAGCATTTTGCTGACCTTATTGCCCAGCCCCATTTCCTCAACTGCGCTCCACTTGATTGTTTCCAATGTGTTATACAAAAAGTGGGGGTCGATTTGGAATTGCAAGGCTCTGAACTGCGCTTGCCGCAATGCGCGGATGCGCTCTTCCAGCTCCTGGGAGGTTTCCTCCGTTATTTCTTCATCCTTTTGCATATCTGCCATAATGTTACTGGTGATATACAGCAGTTCATTGGATTGCTTTGTGGCTTCCTTTTCGTTCCAATGCAGCTTTGGATTCTTAATCACATTCATAATCTTCTGTATAGGTCTGTAGGTCAGAACCGTGATAAGGTACGCCACAACGATACTGGTAACAACACCTATAACAACAGAGGATATCCGGTAGTTCCGTAATACACTTGTTTCTTCTTTGTAGTCGGGCTTCTGTGTCACAAAGGCATATCTCCAGCTTTTATGAACAGATTCCGTCATAGAAACGATTCGGCTGCCGTGCGCTGCAATAATTGCAGAGTTGCCAATCTGCACACCGGCAATATCCCTTTGGTACTCGTTCTTTTTATCTGAGTCCCATTCAGCATAGTTTTTTTCGTTGCAGTATATGGTCTGGCCGTGTACGTCTACGATAAAGAACAGACCTTCGTGGTCATTCTTCTGATCGCCCAGCACACTATGCAGATTTTGTAAGTTAATATCCAGAACAAACAATCCTGCGCATTTTCCTTTTGCTGACCATATAGGCTGGCAGGCAAATACGCTATTGACGCCGTTGACCAGCACGTAGGGGTAATACATAGGGTCATTCTTATGAATGTCATACCATTTTCCCCTGTTTAACACACGGTCAATGGGCTCTGCGCCATTGCTGCTGATAAGCATTTCGTTCACATCGGAATAGATATACGATGCTATGATCAGGTTGTTGGATTTGGTATGGGATTCCACCAAGTTGATTGCTGTTGTCACGGCATCATAGTAGTCGGCATCAATTGTTTCAATCTGCACCACGTCTCTGACTTGATTTAACTGGGAAACGATATCCAGCGTATCAAGCAGCCCGTCCACCACGTTATCTGTTACAACCGCATTTTTTTGCAGCAGCTCCTCGTTCATATCCATAACGCGCTTATCTACCACTTCAGAAAAGTTTTTGAAGTTGAGACTCAGCACCACCAACAGTGGCAGGGTAACGAGAATAAATACGTAAGCAAAGTTTTTCAGTAGCAGGCTATTAAATTTATAGCCTTTGATATACGGCCAAGCCGTCTTCTGTCTATCCATTACAGCGACACCTTTTGGCAATACTCTCTGGGAGAGTAACCTGTGTATTTCTTAAACATAATGGAGAAGTAGGAGGATGCGCTATAGCCAACCATTGTAGAAATCTCTCCGATTTTATAGTGGCCTTCTTTCAGTAGCTGGGCAGCCCTTTCGATTCGAATGCGCAACAGGTATTCAGAAAGGGTTTCTCCCATCTCCTGCTTAAACAAGCGGCTCAGGTAGCCGGGGTGCATCCGATACTTTGCGGCAAGGGCATCGTGGCCAATATCCTCTTGCAAATGCTCGTCCAAATATTGGACAATGCGATCCACCACACTGTGCTCACTTCTGTGCTTTCCGCTTTTCAAGCCATCGCACAAAACACAGAAATCTTCACGCAGGCAAGCGGCTATGCTCTTCAAATCGTGTGCTTCGTACAGATGGTTGAAGTTGAATTTTCCGTTTGTCACATCCCAAACGTTGATTTTGCGCTTTTTGTAGTTCAATTCAATCACGGAGTACAAGTTCTTCAACACGAAGCGTACGTCCTCAATGGCATAATCCCGCAGGTCATAGAGCATCTGGTTAATGATATGTAGCAAGGTTTCCTGACTTCCCAGGTCAATTTCCATAATCAGCAGCTTATAATCAGCCACCACTGTCTGACACAGACTTTCATCTGCCTGCTGCTCTGCCGCTGACGAAGTGTTTTGTGGCGTTGCTTCCAGCAGGTCGCTGATATGGGCAACACTATGGGTAAGGTGGAAAGTAAATTCACAGGGCATTTCCCTGTTCAACTCCCCTATCAGTGCTTGGACACATTCATTACAGCTCTTGCGCAGGTTATTTTCCTGTGTGCTGAAAAACACCATCCGCCAAAGATCTGCCTTTTCCTCCATAAGGAAGCATTGGGCATTCGGCACGGAATTCAGCAGATACTTTTTGTAAATATCCTCAGTGGAAAGACTTTCAAACTCTGTATCCTCCCGGGGGTAGGCGCCTGCCTTCATTTCATAGGCATGCAGCTGGGCATCTGTGCGCAGTTGTTCCAAACCTAAAAGCTTTTCGTATGCGCCAAATTCCTTTTCGGAGGTTACATATCCAGACAGCAAATCCCTGAAGAAGCTTTTTTGCAGCATTTGCTTCAGTTCCTGCGCCTGAGAAGCATCGCTATCTGCACGCTCGTAGTCCAGTTGCTCTTTGATGCCCTTAAAAACATCAATCAGCTCGTCTTCATCCACAGGCTTTACCAGGTAGTGAACCACTTGATACTCAATCGCCTGCCGGGCATAGGCGAAATCGCTATGGCCGCTGATAATAACCACTTTTATTTGCGGGTGAAGCTGATGCAGCTTCCCGATCATATCCAGTCCGCTCATCCTGCTCATAAGAATATCCGTCAGAACAGCATCGCAAGGATTGTCCTGCAAATACGCCAAAGCATCCGAGCCATCGGCAAAGGTGTTAACCACTTGAAAGCCCATATCTTCCCAGGGAATAAAACATTCCAGACTATGTCTGATATGGTCTTCATCTTCAACAATTACAAGCTTAAACACCGTTTCACCTCGTCTATGTCTTTGGGGCTAAACTGTGTTAGCCGGCAATCTGTGGTTTATCTGTTTTACACCTACCTACAATACGCGCAAGTATACACGTAAATTATATGCTAAAAAGCAAGATTTTGCAAGGTCACTCTCTTTACAATTTTTTAATATATGAACTTTTTTCTTAAAATTTAACAAGATTTCTATCGTCAATTTGCACAAATTTTATATACCTTCCACACATCACGGATTATTTGCTCCATACTCCCCTTGCATCGGCATTTTGAAAGGAGGTCTTGGAGGCCTGTTGGAAGACTCTTCTGTTATGTACCTCTTTGATTGGGTGGTGAACAGGTTATGGTATTTTCCCTGCCGCGCCATCAGCTCCTGATGGCTGCCCTTTTCAATTAAGCAACCGTCCTCAATGACAATAATTTGGTCGGCAATCGTGGCGCTGGACAGACGGTGGGACACAAATACGGTGGTCTTATTGTCCCGCAGGCGATCAAATTGGTTGAATATCTCCTGTTCGGCTATGGGGTCCAGGGATGCGGTGGGCTCGTCCAGAATCATAATATCGGAATCTGCATAAAACGCCCGGGCAATCGCCAGTTTCTGCCACTGTCCAATAGACAGTTCCAATCCGTCACGTTCAAAAATACGCATAAGGGGTGTGTCGTATGCCCTGGGCAGTTTTTCAATATACTCGCTGGCTGAGCTTTGCCTGGATGCTTCCTTTACCACCTCCAGGCCCGCCTCCCGGTGGATATTGCCCAGGCGAATATTCTCCTGAATGCTTAACGCATACTTACCGAAGTCCTGAAAAATAATGCCAAAGGTTTTATACAGGCTCTTGACATCATATTCTCTTAAATCCTTGCCGTCCAACAGAATCTTGCCGCCGGTGGGATCGTAAAGACGGGTGAGCAGTTTAATCAGCGTGGTTTTACCGGCGCCGTTCAAGCCTACCAGGGCTAAGGTCTCCCCGGGGTGAATGGTAAAGCTGATGTGTTTTAAAACATCCCGCTGCGTTCCGGGATAGCGGAAGGTCACATCTACAAATTCGACGGTATGCTCGCCGCCCTTTTCCACCTGCGCAGCCGGCAAGCTTCGGGGAACAACATACTGCTTTTCGTTGAAGAAGGCAATGAGATTATCAATGAACAACGTGCCTTCGTAGACGGTGCCGGTGGAAGAAATCAAGGTGCTGACACAATTTACAACCGAGGCGATTGCACCGGTGTAGAGGGTGTAGTCACCAATCAGCATTTGACCGGTGAATACCTGCTTTGCGATGATAATATAGAATATCAGATTGGTTACACCGGTAACCAGCGCAAAGAAAATATGCCACGCGCTCTCCGTTAGGATCAATTTCCGGATGCCCTGATAATAGGTTTTAAAGGCTTGGAAAAATTTGCCGATAAAGTTATCTGCCAAATCGTACAAACGTATCTCCTTGATCAGATCCTTGTCCACCAAAATGCTTGAAAAGTAATTCATTTGGCGACGTTCTTTGGAGCTGAATCGCATATAGTGGAAATTCTTACGGCGGTAAACGAAATTCACCACCGCAGAGGGCACGGAAACCAGAATTACAACCACAGTAATCCAAGACAGGCCCGGCGCGGACAGCAGCACAACCAAAAAGCTGATAAGCTCAATTACAGAACTGACAATCCCCAGCGTTTCTGTGAGAATATGCAAGGGTCTGTGGCCGGCTTCTCTGTTGGCGTTTTCCATTTTTTCGTAAAAGGCCGGATTGTCAAAAGAAGCTAAGTCCACTTCCTTGGACTTTTCCATAATCTGCCGTTTTACTTCCATAACCACCTTTTCGCCGGCAATCCGGTTTAAGGCGCTGCTTACATTGTTCACCACCTGAATCAACAAGCGGTAGGCAAACAAAGCGATCAGCAGATAGAGAATTTCCGATTTCCAAAAGCTGCTTTCCGGCAGTCCGCCCTTGGCAATTACCGTCTGCAGACTGTTCAGAATATTCCGGGAAATCAAGGAGCCCACAACCGGCGTTACGCCCTTAAAAAGCGCTACAAAGCAAAGTAAAATTGGAATCCAGCAACCGGTATTCCACACCAGCTGCAATATGTAAAAGAAGCGCTTAAAAAATCCACCCAGCAATTCTGACAGATAGCGGGGCACATCTTTTATTGACTTCGGGGGTTTGGGCCACTGATACTCCGGCCGCATTCTTCCTCCCATTGGCATCATAATATTTCCTCCTTATGCAATGGCAAAAAGGGCGTTACTGCTGTACGCCCTTTTTGTTATTCGCTTTTTGTTTCCGCATCTTTTATGAACTGATCAAACATTTTGGCAAACAGTTTTCCGTTAAGAAATGCTGCAACACCGGGTGCCAGCAAAATCCAAATCGGAGCAGATCTGATCAGCAACACCGGAGAAATGAACCCGATTATCACAGGGAACAGGTTAATCACAAATACCACAAGTGTAATCGGAAATTTCACCACTGCCAGCTGCGCTGCGTTGACCAGCGTCTGGCGAATTGTGTTATAGAACTGCGCCTGCAGAGGATAGGCATAAAACATAATACCCAGCAGCCAAATACCCATCACCAGAAAACAAGCGCTGCTGATTGCGCCGTATGTGCTTTCCTGCGCGGACATAATGATATAGTCCAGCCCCAAAATAATGCCTGCCACAAGGAAAATCAAATTCAGTATAACGCCCTGTTTGAAGTTCTTCTTAAAGGCATCAAAAAAGGCTGCGGAAATCTTTACGTCATCTTTTCGGGCCCATTTCAGCGCCACATAATACATTGCCGTTGTAGACGGGCCGATGGTAATCACCGGCAAGCAGCACACCAGCCACAGTACACTTAAAAAGAACATATCCGCCAA
Organism: Faecousia sp.; assembly: GCA_045587845.1. Taxonomy (GTDB): domain Bacteria; phylum Bacillota; class Clostridia; order Oscillospirales; family Oscillospiraceae; genus Faecousia. The sequence continues at coordinate 3,921 of JAZNDB010000077.1, read as the reverse complement.
ACGGGACAGCGCCATCATAAAAGGGCTATCCATATCAAACCATTTGCTCATATATTTCTCCTGCTTTGCAAAATTATAACTATATTTTACATTATTCCCCTGTATAAAGCAAGAAAATTTTCTATGAACAAAAGCGCAGAGTTCTTCGACAGGATTCCCTTGAATCCCAAAAAACTCTGCGCTAATCTATAACCAGGCGGACATTCTCCCCGAATGCGACAACCGCCACCCGCTGTTGTGCTCTCCCACACAACGGCGGTTTTTTATTTGATTGGAATCAGTAGAAGTTTGTTACTTTCCGGCTCAGTGTCCAATTGATTGGCAAGCATAATGGTTTCAACCGTAGAGCCTGTTTCTTTTGCCACATCCCACAACCGTCTGTTGCCTTTTCTGCAGAGAATCAGACTGGGTCGATTGGGGTCGGGCTTTTCCGCTTCACCTGCCTCGATGCCCGTAAGCATAGGGATTCCCTGTCCGGCAAACATAGCAGCATCCACAGCCATATCAGCGCGAAGGGTTATGTTTCCGGCACCACAAATCGCCTGCGGTTTTCCTGCGGAAAAGCCCTGCACATATGCCATAGCATCCTGCGCCATAGGAATGCGCCACTCTCCGGACCAGGGTGTTGTCTGACTGCAAAGCTCTCCCGATGGGTTATAGTAAAGGGTTTGAAATTGTCCGGACAGGGGCATCTGCGCAGCCTCTTCTGCGAACCTCACCTGTCCGTAAGTGGGATAGAATGCCAAATCTATTATTTGCTGCGCATCCGCCTGGACAGACTCTTCTCCGTGAACCGTTTGCAGCATTTGGTCCAACACAGCGGGAAGCTGCAGTTGTTCCTGCGTCAAGCTCAGCTTTCTGTAAGGACTGTATGCGTCCTCTGCAACGGTTATCATCGACCTGTCACACAGTAAGTATTGCCCCAGAATGCCTGCTTTTAACTGCAGAACACCCTCGGCATCCAACGATAAATCCAGACTTGTTACGCAAAGTCGCACAGTCACGGCAGCATCCTGTCCATACTCACCCTCCAGGTCCCCATACTGGGAGAAGGGCAGGTCATAGTCGCAGCTATATAGCTTGCCATCCTCGCCAAGATACAGGATATGGAGCATACCACTGCCGCGAAACACCACCTTGCCTGCCATTACTTTTTTATCTGCCAGTTCCGGTTGCAGACAATAATATAACAGTTTCTCAGGTTTTACGCCCGTTGTAGGCGCAGGTAACTGTTCTTCCAGCAAAAAAGCCTTCTCCCCTGCTTCCCGATGCAACATAACAGGGTATGCAGCAGTTAACAGTTCCATATCCTTTGGCAATTCTCCTGCCATAGCAACCTGACTTTTGGTGGGTATCCACGCCTCTGCGGACACTGACAGGGTAGCGCGCACCATTAGTTTTCTTGCCGAAACGCTACGGGCATCTACGCCCTTAAGCAGGCACATCGTTGTGATTGCGCCGTCATTGGGTGTATCCGGCAGTTCCCATTTTACAGAAAACGGAAGCCACGCTTCCACACTGCGAACACCCTCTTCCTCCTCGGGAATATAGAGTATCCAAGCCATTACGCCACAGGAAACGGCCATATTATCTCCGTTCCATTCCTTACCCCGAACAATCACCTGTCCCCACGCGCCTAGAACACGTCCAATATCCGGCATACCCTCGGGCAATCGCAACTCAAGGGTTTCCTCCTGGGTCCGCTGGCCCTCCGTTAATTTCTGCAGATAGGGAATGGGTATTTTATCAAACTGCATTTCCACGCAAATCACTCCTTATGGATTTCAGATACCAAAGCATATTCCCCTTTGGACAAGTTTATGCCACCTATTTTCTGCGGCATACTCCAAAACCCGAAAACAGAGCAAGAAAACCAAGCAAGTGACAAAAAAGGTCACTGCCCAGCCACGTCCCAACCAGTATGCCTGCGCCAAATGCAAGCAAGATATAACCCCAAAGCTGATTGCGTCTGCACATAAAAGCACCCCCTGCAAAATTCTATGCAGAGGGTGTTTGTAATTATCCGCCCAGGTAGGCTTTTTGCACCTCAGGACTTTGCATCAGTTCTTTTCCGGTGCCGCTGAAGGTAATTCTGCCGGTTTCCAAAACGTATGCCCGGTCAGAGATTTCCAGCGCTTTACTTGCATTCTGCTCTACCAGCAGAATGGTAGTGCCTGCATTGTGCAGGTCCTTGATAATAGAGAAAATCTGATCCACCAAAATAGGCGCAAGACCCATAGACGGCTCGTCCAGCATCAGAAGCTTCGGGTTGATCATCAATGCCCGGGACATAGCCAGCATCTGCTGTTCGCCGCCGGAGAGTGTTCCGGCAATCTGCTTGCGGCGCTCTGCCAAACGGGGAAACAGTTCGAAAATACGGTCCAGCTCAGATTTGAATTTCTGCTGATCCTTGACGGTATAAGCGCCCATCATCAGATTTTCATAAACGGTCAGCTCCTGAAAGATCCGACGGCCTTCCGGCACCTGGGTCATACCAAGCTGCACAATCTTATGGCAGGGTGTTTTGGTGATATCCTGCCCATCAAAGATCACGTTGCCGCTTTTCTTGGGAATAATGCCCACAGTGCTTTGCATCATCGTGGTCTTGCCTGCGCCATTGGCGCCGATGAGGGATACAATCTCACCCTCGTTTACGTGAAAGCTGATACCCTTCAGAGCGCAGATGACACCGTAATAAACTTCCAGATTATTTACTTCTAACAATGCCATTGCGTTATCCTCCGATATAGGCTTTAATGACCTCGGGATTCTGCAGCACGGACTTGGTATCGCCCTGGGCCAGCACAGTACCGAAGCTGAGAACGGTCAGTTCGTCACACAACTCGGAGACAAACCGCATATCGTGTTCAATCAGCAGAATGGTCATATCGAAATGATCCCGGATAAACCGGATTGTATTTGCCAAATCCTCTGTTTCGTGGGGATTCATACCTGCGGCAGGCTCATCCAGCAGCAGGATTTTCGGGTTGGTTGCCAAAGCTCTGGCAATCTCCAGTTTCCGCTGTTTGCCGTAAGGCAGGTTGCAGGCCAGATTGTTCCGTTCCTCCTCCAAACCGAAGATGCGGAGCAGTTCCTTTGCCTTCTCCCGCATTTCCTTCTCCACCTTAAAATGGCGGGGCAAACGGAAGAGAGATTCCACAACAGAGCATTTGTATTCGGGACGGTTATGCAGACCTACCATTACGTTTCGCACCACAGTCATATTATTGAACAGACGAATATTCTGGAAGGTACGGGCAATACCCTTTTGGTTAATCCGGTGGGGAGTTAAGCCCTTCAGTTCTTCCCCGTCCAGATAGAATGTGCCTGTGGTCGGCTTATAAATGCAGGTCAGCAAATTGAAAATGGTGGTTTTACCGGCGCCATTGGGGCCGATCAGACCGTAAAGCTGGTTCTTTTTGATGCGAATATTCACATCCTGCGCAGCTTTCAGACCGCCAAAGGAGATACCGAGGTTTTTTGTTTCCAGCATATATTCTGCCATTACTTCTCCCCTCCTTCTTTGTCGGGTCCAAGATTCTGGGGTGTGAAGTCCACGGACAGCACCTCGTCCATACTGATTTTTGTGGGTACTACGTCCCACTTTGCCTTATCGTCCTTGATGTTGCCGGCATCGTGTTTCTTAAACTTATCCAGCAGGACGCCAATATTGTACTTATCCCGGAAGCCCTTAAGCTTGGGAGCATTGTTATAAATAACAATGACAATCAGCACCAGCGCATACAGAAGATTCTGCAGCACCGCCATATCACCGGTCAGCTTCGTAGGCAACCAGGTGTTCAGCCAGGTAATAAGAGCAGCGGCTATGATAGAGCCGTTGATACTGCCCATACCGCCCAAAACCACCATAACCAGCATCTCAATGGAGTAGTTATAACCAAACTGGTTACTCAGCACCTT
>JAZNDB010000076.1:0-2529 GCA_045587845.1 Faecousia sp. | reverse complement strand
CGCATTTATTCTAAATTATGGGTATAATCGGCGCGAAGATCTTTCGACTCGCTTTGCTCGCTCAAGATGACGCGGTGGTACGATTGCTGTGAATGTTAATTGACTCATTCATTTTGCATTTTGCACTTTGCATTTTGCATTTTTATCGGGCGGGTAGCCCGATAAACAGGAATTTGACACAAAGGCCTTTAACATTTTAATGTTGACAATGACAAATATGGGTCAAATAATACCTCTTTGATAAACCAAAAACCGCCGGAGATTAAATTCTCCGGCGGTCTGTTGCTCCGGGAGATTGCCACGGACCTGCGGTCCTCGCAATGACACCGTATTGTATAGCTTAGTAGTTTTCTGCGTGAACCTCAAAGTAACTCTGGGGGTGTGCGCAGGTGGGGCAAATTTCAGGAGCATTGGTGCCAACCACCAGGTGACCGCAGTTGCGGCACTCCCAAACCTTAACTTCACTCTTGGCAAAGACCTGAGCAGTCTCCACATTCTTCAGTAGTGCGCGATAGCGCTCCTCGTGGTGGCGCTCCACCTCAGCAACCAGACGGAACTTGGCTGCCAATTCCGGGAAGCCTTCCTTCTCGGCTGTCTCTGCAAAGCCGGCGTACATATCTGTCCACTCGTAGTTCTCGCCCTCAGCGGCGTGGCCCAGGTTTTCAGCGGTATCACCAATGCCGTTCAATTCCTTAAACCACATCTTTGCGTGCTCTTTCTCATTATCAGCAGTCTTCAGGAACAGGGCAGAAATCTGCTCATAACCTTCCTTCTTTGCCTTGGATGCAAAATAGGTGTACTTATTGCGGGCCATAGATTCGCCAGCAAAAGCAGCTTCCAGATTTTTCTCAGTCTGTGTGCCTGCGTATTTATTTGCCATAATTGATTCCTCCTAAGTGTATTTTTAGATATGCTCAATATAGCACAAGTTGGAAAAGTTTTCAAGATTTCAATTCAATAAATATACCCCAAAATTCAAATATCCTGCAAAGGTCACCCACAGCAGATACGGGATCAAAAGATCCCCTGCAATTTTATCCAGTTTTGAAAACAACGTCATAGTCCAATAGATCAAAACCCACAGTCCGATCAATATAATAAATGCCACCAGATACCATTCCAATCCAAAGAACACCAGCGGCCACAGGAAGTTTAGCGCCAGTTGCGCCCAGTATACCCGCAACGCCTTATTGACTGCTTCCGGTTCTCCGCCGGATACAGATACCCGATATGCTGCATAGCCCATCAGCAGATACAAAATCGTCCAGACGATCGGAAACACCCAGCCCGGTGGTGACAGGGGTGGCTGATTCATAATCTTATAGTTTCCCATTCCTCCGCTGATCAGCGCGCTTAGTCCCCCCACAGCCAACGGCAACGCCAGACTCAGCAAAAGTTTTTTGATATTCACTTTCATATACATCCCTCCTGATAATACTCTATTGCGTCAGGAAGGAAGAAATCTATCGAATTTTGGGTTGTCAGACGATTTTTTTGGCATTATAATATGGGAAGAGGTGATCCATTATGGGATGTAACAATTGCAGCGGAAATTGCGGTAGCTGCGGCGGCTGCTCTGCTACACTGGAGCTGACTGCCGGCGAAGTAAGTATGCTCAAAGCACTGGGACAGTATTCCTTTCTGCCTGTGGCACGGAAAGCAGACGATATGACCCCCGTGTATCTGGAGGAGCAGGAATATTCCAGGGAAGAATACAGCCTGATATTGCAAGTGTTAGAAAAGAAGAACCTGATCGATCTGGATTATTCTGCGCCCTTGACCGGCGCAGATATGGGCGCATATACAGGTTACCCTGTCCACGGAAGTATGGCTCTGACCCAGCGGGGACAATCTGTTCTGGATCTGATTGCGTTGCAAGGTTTTGCAGAAGAAAGCAAATAAAGTGCTTGACAGAATTTACGGACAATGGTATAATTTCTTTTGCTACGGCAATCAGGCACGAGCGAACTTATGGGCCCTTAGCTCAGTTGGTTAGAGCCTCCGGCTCATAACCGGATAGTCCCGGGTTCAAATCCCTGAGGGCCCACCAGCTACAAACAGGCGTCAGCCTTTTATATATAGGGGTATAGCTCAATTGGTAGAGCGGCGGTCTCCAAAACCGTAGGCTCAGGGTTCAAGTCCTTGTGCCCCTGCCATGAAAAGACCGTAATTGTGATACCACAATTACGGTCTTTTCAACTAAATCCACCCTTGCGGGTGGGTGAAATCATCTTCGATGATGAAATCCTCCCTTCGGTCGGATGAAATCGCTACGGCGGCGGGTGGATTTAATTTCATCCAAGCCATCGGCTTGGATTTCATCTGCATAGCAGATTTCATCCTTGCGACAGCAAGGATTTCATTAAAAGATGCCCAACCAGGAGTTTTTTCCTGGCTGGGCATTCTGCATTTTCAGGGCGATTTCCCACTACAAATCGTTGGGATTATGGGTCTATCGTTGGGTTTGTGAGGTAATCATTAGAATTGTGGGTAATCGTTGGATTTATGAGAACCAATATCGCAAACACA
>JAZNDB010000075.1:0-4700 GCA_045587845.1 Faecousia sp. | reverse complement strand
AAAAATGCTGACGAGACCCGATTTGTATACCCAAAGTAAAGGAGAAAACAATGAAACTAGGTATTATTGGCGCGATGGATGTGGAAGTGGCCACACTAAAAGATAAAATGACCGGCAAGACCGAACGTGTGATTGCAGGCGCAACATATTGTGAGGGTATTTTGGAAGACCTGCCTGTTGTGGTTGTGCAGTGCGGGGTAGGCAAGGTAAATGCGGCGCTGTGTGTGCAGGCACTATGCGATTGCTACTGCGTGACACATATTGTCAACACCGGTGTGGCAGGTTCCTTGAATGCGAAGCTGGACATTGGTGATTTGGTGATTAGCAGCGATGCCGTTTATCACGATTTTAATTGCAGCGCGCTGAATTATGCGATAGGGCAGGTGCCCGGCTTATCCGTAAAAGCATTTCCCGCTGACAAACAGCTGATTGATTCAGCTTTTGCTGCGGCGAATACGCAGGGAACGGCTTATGTTGGCACCATTGCCAGCGGCGACCAATTTGTTTGCCAAAAAGAGCAAAAGGAAACCATTGTTATGAATACAGGCGCGTTGTGTACCGAGATGGAGGGCGCTGCCATTGCGCACAGCGCTTGGCGGAATTATGTGCCCTTTGTTATTATCCGCGCAATTTCCGATAAAGCTGATGACTCTGCGCAGATGGACTATCCTACCTTCGAAGCTGCCGCAGCAAAGAAGTGCGCAGAGGTTACACAAAAAATGGCGAAATTTCTTGCAAGTCTTGCACAGTAAGAAAGAGGGGAAAACCCCTCTTTTTTGCCAGCTATTATTTGGAATTGGGCTTGACAAACTACCTGCCCCGTGATAGAATGGCTTGGCACAAAAGAATATTTCTTTTGATTCGGAGTGATACCCAAGAGGCCGAAGGGGCTCCCCTGCTAAGGGAGTAGGCGTCTAAACAGCGCGCGAGGGTTCAAATCCCTCTCACTCCGCCAATAAAAATAACCACCCATCGGGTGGTTATTTTTATTGGCATAGGCATTTATGTGAGAGGGATTTGAAAGGCCGTTAAGAAAATATGCCAGTGGCATATTTTTAGGCCGTGGGAAAATCCATAGAGCCGTGAATACAGCCGGATGGCTGCAGGCACGGCTCTATAAAAAGACAGAAGACACCACCCATCTGGGTGGCATTTTTATTGGCATAGGTATTTATGTGAGAGGGATTTGTAAAGGCGGTACATAGCAATATGCCGATGGCATATTTATGGGCTTAAATATTATAGTTTCCTTACAGCATTTTGCTCGTTCGCTTGCTTTTTTCTTATATGCACAAAATGCTTTTTTCGATTGACAATTGCCTTATATTCGTGTATACTGTTTCTGCAAGTAAATATTCCGTTTAAGTGCCTGTGGACGTGGTAACAGCCCCACAGGAGAATAGAGAACCGGGTGGGAATCCCGGACGGTACCGCCGCTGTATGCGTGGAGGCGCGACACTTGACGAAAGTCGGTCATTGGGGAAACCTGAGAAGGTTGTGTGGGGCTTAGGATGCGCGAGTCAGAAGAACTGCTTAAATGAGGTAAAAACACTAGGGTCTGCAAGTACGGAGCCTGTGGTTTTTTGTTGCGGAAAAACGGCTGCGGCAACTCAATAAAGAGTTGCTGCAGCTTTTGCATTTTCTGCAGACCAACTGAATATTGCTTATCGTTGCAATCAGGTGATCCGGTCAAATTCCGGAACAACCGTCCATTGCTGTGTTAGCGTTTTCGCTTAAGTCAGAAAGCCTGCTGCAACGATTGGGTCGATCACGCTTTGACAGGAGAGTGCAGCCTAATTTATCCGTACTTGCGGATAAGTTGGTTGTGCTCCTTTTGCGTATAGACCACAAAGATGTAAAGGAGGGATGCAAGTGACACCGGAAGAGAAGAAGGCCTGGGCGGAGGACCTTCTGCGACAAAAGTATAGAGAGCTTGGAAGGCTCCCCACAAAAAAGGACTTCGATAATGCTGCTTGCGCCCAGATCAAGGCTTACCTTGGACCCTGGCCCCGGGCATTGGAGTCCGCAGGATTAAAAACGCCCAAAGAAAAGTAATCAACAAGCATAAGAAAGGACGATTCTATTATGCGAACAACCAAGAAAATTTTAAGTATGATCCTCGCGTTTGTGATGGTGCTGGGTCTGCTGCCCGCAGCTGCCGTTGCTACGGAGAACGAAGACGTTGTGTATCTTTCTATCACCTATGAAGGACAGTTCATCGAAAACGTACAGGGCGGAACAATTATGAATGTTCCCGTTGCTCTCTCGGATATTGCCACAGTTAATCTGGATGACTACGGTCTTAATAATATGTGGTACGATAAGGCCGACCCCGATGGCGATGGTAATTATGAACCTACTGCGCTGCAGCTGATTATCTATGCCCACGAAAACTTCTATGGTGGCAGTTGGGACGATGTTACCTTTGATGCTGTGCCGGGAAGCTCCTATTTCCAGAACGGTGTTTTTGGTTTCTCTCAGAATCTAATTTACTTCCTCAACGGTAAATTTCCTGTTGACAGAGATATGACGGAGAATCAAACCACGACCTCTTTGGAAAATGTTGGCGCAACTTCCGATCATATTATTTTAAAACCCGGTGACCGTATCGATATGACCAGTTTTTCCTGTTGGAGTTTTTATCTGGACGATGCCGGCGGTTTTGACGTTTTTGTGGACGACGAAGGCGAGTTTGTCTATGAATTTACCGCCACAACAGGAGAGGAACTTCCTTTAAATATGAAGCAGTCCTTCTGCGATCTGACGACCGGTAGCATCTGGGACGAGATTTTGACAGATGTTGAGGTCTTCTACGGCGAAGAGTATGGCAATGCAGAGGGCAGCGTCTATACCGACGAAGAAGGAAAGGCTACAGTTACTTTCGATGAGGTCGGTACTTATTACATCTGGACGGAATCCCGCCGTGGTGTTACTGAAGAGGCCCACAGCTGGTGTACAGAACCTATGATGACCGGTGAAGCTTGCTATGTTTCCACCGCTGTGGTCGCAAAAGTGTTTGTCAACGACGAGTCATCTTCCGCACCCGAAACGCCCCGCCAGCCTCAGGATGTTTCTGCAGTACTGGATGCTGCTATGGCCCAGCTGGCCGCAACCGTAACGGAGCCCACCTTTGGCACCCTTGCCGGTGAATGGACCGTACTCGATCTGGCTCGCGGTGGTTATTTTGAAAAGAATAGTCAGTATTTTGCAGACTACTATGACCGCATCGTTGAAATCGTAAATACAAAGGCTGCACAGCAGAATAACAGCGGCGCGCTGGATAACATTTCTACCGAAAATTCCCGCCTCATCGTAGCGCTGTCTGCAATCGGTAAGGATGCTACTTCTGTTGGTAACTGGAACCTAATTGCTCCATACAACGCCATCAATATGGCGTGGATCGGCAGGCAGGGCATCAATGGCGTGATTTGGAGTTTGATTGCCCTGGATTCTAACAACTACGAAACCGATCCTGCGGATTTGCGTCAGACCCTCGTGGATAATCTGCTGAGCTTGCAACACAATGACGGCGGTTGGTCTATGTATCCGCAAAAAGATGTTGCTTCCAATGTAGATATTACCGGTATGACATTGGTTGCATTATATCCCTATAAGAATCAGCCTGTGGTTGCCGCTGCTTGCGAGAAAGCAATGGAATGGATCTCTTCCGTACAGCAGGCTGACGGTGGCTTTGCCTATGATGAAAGTGCTGCCGGCACGGTGGAAAGCTGTTCCTGGGCCATCGTGGCTGCAACTATCTGGGGTATTAACCCCGACACTGATGCCCGATTCGTAAAGAACGGTGTGTCCGCAGTGGATAACCTGCTGTCTTATTACCTGACAGATAAGGCTGTTTTCGAACACGTCAAGGGCGACGGTGGAAACGCTATGGCCACCGATCAGGCTACCTACGCATTGATCGCCTATGACCGCTTCATCAACGGCAAGAAAGCACTCTTTGATTATTCCGATGTAACCTTTGAGGAGGATACATCTGTAGCTGGAAAGCCTATTGCAAGCCTGGGTCTGCCTGCCCAGATTACTGACGATGTGGGCAAGACCTTTAATGCGGTCGTTACCTTGGACCAGTGGGACAATGCCGCAGGTTATAAACTGATTGATATGCTGATCAATGTTCCCGAGGGACTGAGCGTTACCGACGTTACTGCCGGCAGCCGTTTGACCGGTGGCGAGGTCTGCTATCATCTGGATGAAGATGGTAAGCTGCGCATCGTTTACTTCGATTCAAATACCCACAACGATCTTACAGTTGTCAGCAATGCAGAGGGCAACACATTCCCCGCACAGTTCTTCACCATCACCTTCCAGGTGGATGATGCAAATGTAGGTGAGCAGAAAGCAATCAGCATCGGTGGTATGTCTATTAAGAAGACATCCGACTCCGACGATAATAGCGCAATGGTAGTTGTAGAAACCACAACTGCCGCAGGTAATATTGCAGTTGTTAAGGGTATTTCCTATAGCGCAGCGTGCCTGTACACAGGCGATGGCATTGACCTCGTTCCCGCCACCAAGAAAGCCGTTGCTGTGTCTGTAGTTGGTATCGAGAATGCTACTAAGCTGACCTATAACGACGGCACCAATCAGTACACCTTTAAGTACAGTGCAGAGATCTCTGAAAAGACCGGTGTTGCCACCTATGTAGCGCTGGTGGATGCGTCTATCGATATGGCGCAGTT
>JAZNDB010000074.1:0-6735 GCA_045587845.1 Faecousia sp. | reverse complement strand
CGATAATATGGCTGCAGGTCCTGCTTCCTACGGTATGACCGATACTATGGGCCGTATGCACGGCGATGCTCAGTTTGCAGGTTCTTCTTCCGTTCCTGCTCACGTGGAAATGATGGGCTTCCTGGGCGCAGGCAACAACCCCATGGTCGGCATGACCGTTTCCGTGGCTGTTGCCATCGAAGAGGCTCTGAAGTAAGAAATTTCAATAAAAATATCACGGCTCATTGAGCCGGGATATTTTAATATGTCGCAACTATATAATTTCTTTGAAAATAAAAGTGACACTATACCTCATACCAACAAACACTTCGTGGAGATATGTCGTGTATTTGATAAAATAGAATTACAAAAGCGCTTTTGAATACCTACTTGGAGGATAAAAATATGTCTATTGGTTCTACCATAAAACGCCTTCGTCGCGAAAAAGACATTACACAAGAACAGCTTGCTGAATATCTCGGTATTACATCTCGTGCGATTTCCCAATGGGAGTGTGATCGGACATCTCCTGATATTTCGCAGATTCCTGCTCTGTGTCATATCTTTGATGTGACCTCTGATATGCTGCTTGGTATCAACATTGAAAAGAATAATGAAGCAATTAACAATTATATTGATAAAGCCAACAACTATACAATGCAAGGGGATTTTCAAAGCAGCGTTGAGGTCCTTAGAGAAGCGCATCGAAAATTCCCCAAATCATATTCTGTTATGATTTTGTTAGCTGATGCAATTGTTTTTGCGAATAAATGCGAAAGCGGCAAGGACTACGACGAAGTGATTACAATATGCAATCGCGTTCTTGCGGAATGTACGGATAGTATCAGACGCTATGAAGCACTTAGTGCACTGGGAAGAGTATACGATTTTACCGGTAAACGGGAAGAATTGCTAAAAATTGCAAACGAAATGCCCAATATCTGTTTTTGTCGGGAAGATTTTATGCGGTATCGTTGGCGAGGGGAAACAGAATTTGAGTATCTAAGAGGCTATATGGATTATCTGCACGGGCGTCTTGTTGAAACCCTCATCATTGCATCAAACCAGCGTAATGATCGTAATGACGGCTATATTTTTTCGACAGAAGACAGAATTTGCGCTTTGAAAACTGCAGTATCTCTGTTGGAACTGTTCTTCCCGGACGGTGACTATCAGTTCAAAGCGCAATTTGGCACAAAGGCCTGCCGAAAATTGTGTAAGATTTATCTGGAAAATGGAGACAATGAGGAAGCCTGGCATTGGCTTGAAATGGAAGCTGATTTTACCATTCATATGGATACCTATGATTTTGATAAGCCCCACACGTCCCCAATCTTTCGTCGTATAATAGAGGGCGGTTGGGTTGCAGATAAGCAAGGAAATCATACCCAAAGGATGCTGGATTGGCTGAATACCGATGCAGCACAGATATTGCGCGCTGATGCGCGCTATGAGGCACTTGTAAATCGTCTAAAAAAGGTTGTTCCAAGACCCTAAATAATAGGAAACTGCTCTTGTGGAAATTTCCACAAGAGCAGTTGTTTTTGTTATGTATCTTCCACCAATCGTGTTTTCGCAAGGGAAACTTTGCGGTAGTAAATGATGGTAATCACGCTGCACACGATCCAGCCGGCAGGGTAACTCATAGCAATGGGAATAATCTCATTGCAGATCCGCGCCATACAGAACAAATACACCTGACGGAATACCACAAATGAGCCCAGCATAATGAACATACAGGCTCTGCTGTTGCCTGCGCCACGGAGCGCACTGGCGTAAATCTGATTAAAGCAACAGATGATATAGAACGGTGTCAGCCACCGCAGGAACATAGTGCCATTGGTTACAACCTCCGGCTTGCTGTTCAGAAAACCAACAATAGAAGGCGCAAATATTATTACAGGAATCATTAAAATTGCGGTAGCGGACATTGCGACAATCACCGCGCGGGTGATGCCCTGTTTTGCCCGTTGCACTTGATTTTTGCCAAGATTTTGACCTACAAAGGTGGTAACTGCTAACGAGATAGACTGCATCGGCAGGAACAGAAGCTGGTCGATTTTTAAGTAGGCTGTCCAGCCGGCCATATAATCGGCAGAGGCAAGTCCCTGGTCAAAATAGTTGATATACGACTGCACAAAGATGTTAGAAAATGCGGTGACACCTAGTTGCAATGCAGCCGGAATACCCACAAATAGCATCTTTTTCAAAATAGACCACTCAATTTTCAGTTTCGGAATCTGCACCTTTATACAACTATCTGTCTTGAGTAGTGCAATCGTTACCAAAATAGCAGATACGCCTTGCGAAAGGATAGTAGCAAGGGCAACACCCTCAACACCCATATGAAATACCAATACAAAGACTAAATCCAAAATAGTATTGAGTACAGCGCAAACCATTAAGTAGTAAAATGGCCTCCGGGAATCTCCAACTGCCCGTAATATGGCGGCGCCCATATTGTAAAACATCAGACCTACCATACCGGAAAAATAGATGGTGAGGTAGGTGTTGGCATCGTCAACAGCGCTTTCGTGCAGTTTGGTAATACCTACTGCATATGGGGTAAATAACAGACCAATTGCAGTAAAGATAACTGTCAAGAACAAGGTCATTACGATGGAAGTGTGGACAGATTCCTGCACCTTATCTTTGCGACCTGCCCCATAATACTGGCTGATCACCACACCTGCGCCGGAGGACAAGCCCATAAATGCGCCAATGAGCATATTTACAATGGGGGCAACAGATCCAACTGCGGAAAAAGCCTCGTTGCTGACGTAATTGCCTACAACCCAGGTGTCAACGGTATTGTATAGCTGTTGAAACAGATTACCTGCCAATAAAGGAATGGAAAAGCGAATGATATGGCCGATTATACTGCCGTGTGTCATATCTACATCCTGTTTTTTTGATAGACGTATACTGTTGGTGGACATCAGAATTCCTTCTCTCTAAATTATGCTTATAAGTTTGACAATTGGAAAATTACTTGTATAATCATAACAGAATACGATAGATAAATCAACCGCCTAATGGAGGTGTTGCTATGTATAATCTCTTCCAAACCAGCCAATGCGCATGTGGAATGTCACATACTGTATCAATTGACGACGTTGCAGTGGGCAAGGGCGCAATTAACCGTCTGCCTGAGTTCGTAAAGAAATACCAGGCAAAGAAAGTTTTTTTACTGGCAGATGTCAACACCTTTGCTGCCGCAGGGGATAAGATATGCAGACTTTTGGATGCTAACGGCATTTCGTATAATAAGCATATCTATCAAGATAATCACCTGCATCCCGATGAAAAAGCGGTTGGCTCTGCCGTGATGCATTTTGATTACGCTTGCGATTTGATTGTGGGTATCGGTTCCGGTGTAATTAACGATATTGGCAAAATCTTAAGCAATGCGACAGGAAGAAAATATATAATTGTGGGCACAGCACCGTCAATGGACGGCTACGCATCGGATACATCCTCTATGACGTTGGATGACTTGAAGGTGTCTGTCCGGAGCCGCTGTGCAGATGTGATTATCGGCGATACGGATATTCTGAAGACAGCGCCCGATAAAATGCTGCAGGCGGGCTTGGGTGATATGCTGGCAAAGTATGTGAGTATTGCCGAATGGCGGGTTTCGCATATTATCTCAGGTGAGTATTACTGTGAAAAGGTAGCTGCGTTAATTCGTTCTGCCCTGAAAAAGTGCGTAGATAACGCCCAAGGCCTGCTCCGTCGGGAGGATGCTGCAATTGAGGCAGTGTTTGAAGGATTGGTTGTTGGCGGTATTGCTATGGCGTATGCAGGTGTTTCCAGACCAGCCTCTGGAGTGGAGCATTATTTTTCTCACATTTGGGATATGCGTGGATTGGAATTTGGAACAAAAGTTGATTTACACGGCATTCAATGCGCATTGGGAACGTTGCAGGCGGTTAAGCTTTATGAGGTAGTAAAAACAAAAATTCCTAACGAGAATATTGCAAGAATCTATGTGGAAGCGTTTTCCTACGAGAAATGGAAAGAGGAATTACGAAAATTCCTGGGCAACAGCGCTGAAACAATGATTGCGCAAGAGGCGCGAGAACAAAAATATGATAAATCGACCCACGCTGCCCGCTTTGCAAATATTCAGCAAAATTGGAATTCAATTGTGAAAATTCTAAACGAAGAATTGCCGTCTTATGAAGCGCTGTCTGCAATTCTGGAAACTGTTGGAATCCCAATCAACCTGCAATGCATTGATGTGGATAGAAATACTGCAAAAATGACATTTCGGGCCACCAAGGACATACGCGATAAGTATGTTCTGTCGCGGCTGGCCTGGGATTTAGGCATACTGGAGGATTTGTGTGAACTGCTTTGATAATCAAAATGAATTACTGAGAAGTATCCGATTATATCTGTTTGATATGGACGGAACGCTGTATCTGGGTAACCGGCTCTTTGATTTTACACCGGAACTATTGAGAACAATTAAATCTTCCGGCAGACGCTACCTGTTTATGACCAATAATTCTTCCAAAAGTGTTGAAGACTATGTGATAAAGCTTGAAAATCTGGGTATCTCTGCGACGAGAGAGGATTTTATTACATCATCGCAGGCAACTGCCTATTACCTAAAGCAAAACGATCCTAACCATAGGCTCTATGTCTGCGGCACAAAGTCCTTAAAAGAGGAACTGGTGCGGGAAGGATTCGTGGTTACAGAGAATCTTGCAGACGTAGATTGTATCGTAATGGGCTTTGATACGGAACTGACCTTTCAAAAGCTGGAGGACGTGTGTCGCTTGCTATTGGAACGTGAAGAGATTCCCTATATTGCGACCAATCCAGATTATGTATGCCCAACGGAATTTGGCAGTGTGCCGGATTGCGGCAGTGTGTGTGATATGATTTTTAATGCCACAGGAAAGCGCCCCACAGTAATTGGCAAACCCAGCCCCTTAATGCCTCTGCTTGCTATGGAACAACACGGTTACACAAAAGAGGAAACTGCGGTTGTAGGTGACAGGATTTATACGGACATTAAATCAGGCATCAATGCGGGAATCACCGGGATTCTGGTGATGAGTGGCGAAACAACCGATGCAATTCTTGCAAAGTCTGATGATAAGCCCCACCTGGTGTTGGAGAATGCCTCTTATATTACAGAAGTAATCAAAAACGGCGGTGTCAAATGACCCCCCCGTTTTTTAAGGCAGATTTACAAAGGTAGGAGTATGTTTCATTGCAGGAATAATTTTCTCCACTAAATCAGAGGCTTTTACGCGAAGGGTTGAGGTGTTAATACAGGGATGAAAACCAATAAATTCTCCCTCTAAAATGGTCCTGTCAATCACTAACTTAACACGAAAATCCTTGTCATTCATCAGCCCCATTACACTTAATGAGCCAGGGGTGATATCCAGAAATTCTTCCATATAGGTTGCTTCTGCAAAGGACAGGCGGGATACCTCTAACTGTGCAGAGAGTTCCTTGGTCTTAAAGACCTTGTCGCCCTCCATCAGTAATAAATAAAAGTCAGTTTTTTGCCGATTGCATAACAGAAGGTTTTTGCAGGTGGTTGCATTTAAAACCTTGTCGATTTCTACACAGGCCTCCATAGTCATTGCCGCCTCGTGGTCAACACGCTCATAGGAAATACTTATATTGTCCAAAAAATCGTAAACACGTATTTCTTTCTCTAACCTGCCTGTTGTATCTGCCGGCCGTCCGTTTACTAAAACCATATGTAAATCCTCACTTTTTTGCATTTTTTGTAGTATACCATATACATTACAAAAAATCTAGTTATTCCGATATTTTCCCTTGCATTGTGTGTGAGCGTATGTTATAATTCCCGTGAATTTTGTAAAATTTGGAGGTAATCCTAATGCATATGCCTTGGTTCAATCAGGACAACCCTGAAATTGATTATAGTGTTTTTCGGATTTCGGCCCAATATACACCCTTTCAGCGTGTATTAGTTACATTACTTATCATCCTGTTATATCCGGTTATGTTGGTGCTGTATCCCCTTGGAAAATTGCTATGGGGCGCATTCAAGCTGTCCGGTGTTGTCGGTTTCTATCTTCTGAACGCGCTTACCGGAAAGCCCAATAATCAGCCTCGTTACCGCTTCCAGTGCGTACGTGGATGGCTGTCCCATGAGGCTGCAAGCCTTCCTCACATCAACACAAAGTTCCGTATGCTGTTGTATAAACTGAGTGGCTTGAAGATCGGAAAGAATTGCTTTATTGGAACACAAGGTATTCTGGAAGATTTGCACCCCGAAAATGTTATTATCGAGGATAGTGTGGGTATTTCCTTTGGTGTAACAATTGTGGGACACGGACCCGGTACACCTGCAAACAAGCCCACTGTTTTCCGCAGTCATGCCTATGTAGGTGCCGGCGCGGTGATTCTGCCCGGTGTTGAAATCGGTGAGTATGCATTGGTTGGCGCTGCGGCTGTTGTAACCAAGGACATTCCTGCGGGCGCTGTTGTTGTTGGTAGCCCTGCGCGGATTATCCGTTATAGAAACGGTTATGGTCCTAATGGGAAAAATGTAGAGAAGTAATGTGAATAGTAAAGAGTGTCATCTTCAAGATGGCACTCTTTTTTATTCGCTATCGTTCTGCATTTACAGCCTGACGGCTGCCCGCTCAGGGTGTTTCCCTTTCGAGTCCCTTCCTCATAAAAAATAAACAGGGTATCCCGAATGGGATATCCTGTTTATTGGTGCGAGAGATGGGACTCGAACCCACACGGCGTAAC
>JAZNDB010000073.1:0-6116 GCA_045587845.1 Faecousia sp. | reverse complement strand
CAGCAGGTGCTTCAGCACGCGCACTGCCTGCTCCATAATGATTGGGCCGATGCCGTCGCCGTCTATTACACCGATGGTAACGGTTTCCATCGCAGAAAAGTCTTTCCGGGGCTTATTTAAGGTCTCCAGACGTTTGGTCTGTTCCTCCAGCAGTTTTTGAAAATGGATAAGCGCCTTTTCCATATATTCCATATCAGCTATTCTCCTTTGTGTAATTCAGCAAACCCCCGCACAGCAAAATTTCCTGCTGACGTTTCGTGAATTCACAGGTTAACATAATTTCCTTTCCGGTGACCTCGTCGGTCATCATCACCTTGCCGGTAGCAATCCCCTCCTTGAGGTTTCGGAAGGTAAGCTTACTGCCCTGCTCCAGGCTATCATAATCCTCGGGATTTGCAAAGGTTAAGGGTAGAATGCCTGCGTTAATCAAATTGGCAATATGGATTCTTGCAAAGCTCTTGGCGATGACACAGCGAATCCCCAGATACATAGGCACCAATGCTGCGTGCTCTCTGGAAGAGCCTTGACCGTAGTTGCTTCCGCCGATAATCACCCCGTCCCCTGCCGCCTTGGCGCGTTCCGCAAAGGTGGTGTCGCACACCTGGAAACAGAACTGGGACAAGAACGGAATGTTGGAACGGTAGGGCAAAATCTTCGCGCCTGCAGGCATAATGTGGTCGGTGGTAATATTATCTCCCACTTTCAGTACCAGCTCTGCTGTCAAAGTATCGGCAAAGGCCTTGCTCTTGGGGAATTCCTTGATGTTAGGTCCACGCAGCACCTCTGCAGTCTTTGCTTCCTGGGGGGATAACGGCGCCAGTACGGCAGAATCGTCAACGGTAAAATTCTTCGGCATCACCACGGGGGCAATGGGCTCTAAGCCGGTGGGGTCGGTAATTACACCGGTGAGTGCTGCCGCTACTGCAGTTTCGGGAGAAACCAGATACACCTGTCCATCCTTGGTGCCGCTGCGGCCCAGGAAGTTCCGGTTAAAGGTGCGCAGGCTCACACCGCCGGAATTGGGAGAGAAACCCATACCGATACAAGGTCCGCAGGCGCATTCCAGTACGCGGGCGCCACTTGCCAAAATATCGCTTAATGCGCCGCAGTCGGACAGCATTCTCAGCACCTGTTTCGAGCCGGGAGAGATAGACAGACTTACATTGGGGTGAACGGTTTTACCCTTCAGCATAGCCGCCACCTTCAGCATTTCGTAAAGAGATGAGTTGGTGCAGGAGCCAATGCAGACCTGATCCACCTTTGTGCCTGCAACCGATTGCACACTCACCACGTTATCGGGGCTGTGGGGGCAGGCAATCATCGGCTTTAAGCTGGACAAATCGATGGGGATAATGCGGTCATAAACTGCATCTTCGTCGCTTTCAAGGGATATGTAGTCTTCTTCTCTGCCCTGCGCCTTTAAAAAGGCCCGGGTAATTTCATCAGAGGGAAAAACAGAAGTGGTTGCGCCCAGTTCTGTACCCATATTGGTAATGGTGGCCCGTTCGGGAACGGACAGGGTCTTCACACCCTCGCCACCCCATTCAATAATCGCCCCTACGCCACCCTTGACGGACAGAATCCGCAAAAGCTCCAAGCTCACGTCCTTGGCGGTTACATAGGGATTCAGCCTGCCTGTCAGCTCCACCTTGAACATCTTTGGCATATTGATGTAGTATGCGCCGCCACCCATAGCAACCGCCACGTCCAAGCCACCTGCGCCGAATGCCAGCATACCAATACCGCCGCCGGTGGGGGTATGGCTATCGGAGCCAATCAAGGTCTTACCGGGCTTACCAAACCTCTCCAAATGCACCTGGTGGCAAATGCCGTTGCCGGGCCGGGAGAAGTAAACGCCGTACTTGGCGGCTACGGTCTGCAAATACCGATGGTCGTCGGCATTTTCAAAACCGGATTGCAATGTATTGTGGTCAACATAGGCTACGCTCAGTTCGGTTTTCACCCGATCAATTCCCATTGTTTCCAGTTCCAGATATGCCATCGTGCCGGTGGCATCCTGGGTGAGAGTTTGGTCAATTTTTAGAGCGATCTGGCTGCCTGTTGTCATACTGCCGTCTAACTTGTGGGCAGAAATGATTTTTTGCGCAATGGTCATTCCCATTTAAAAGCCCTCCAGCATATGGTTTTTGGCATTGGTAATGTGTTGATTTGTAATCTGCTTAGCCTTCTCCGGATCCCCCGCCTTCAGCGCATTAAAAATCGCACGGTGTTCTTGCAGAGACAACACTGCCCGCGCTTTGTCCTGAATTGCCGTCTTGCGGTAACGGCGGGTCTTCCGGTGCAGGGGCACCAGGGTATCCCGAATAACTGTACGACCGCTTAATTCGCAGATCATATCGTGGAATCTGTCGTCTGCCTTTTGCAGTTGGTCCACATCCCACTTACCAAAGAAGAAATCCTGCAAATCTACGATATTTTCCAGTTCCTTCAAGTCTTCCGGTGTCGCATTCATACAGGCATAGTATGCCGCTAAGCCTTCAATATGCTCACGAATGCTCATAATGTCCACCAAATCATCGGTGGTGATACCCAGCACCACAGAACCCTTACCACTTTCCTCGATGAGCCGTTCCTGCTCCAAACGGCGCAGCGCCTCCCGGATAGGGGTACGGCTAACGCCTAACTGCTCCACCAATTTCAGTTCTGTAATAATTTCTCCCCGGGGATAAATGCCGTGGATAATGTCATTTTCCAGTTTTTCAAATACCTGATCTGCCAATGAGGCAGTGTGAAAGGTCCTCATTTTCAAGCCCTCTCTTTCTTAAAATCTACCGGGAGCCAACTCTGCAATTTTGTTTTCCAGCTCGGAATTTGCCAGCTCTGTCTGCCGTCCGTCCTCGTATTCCCTGTCAATCCATTCCTTCAGCGCCACTACCAGAGGATCTCTCTTGTCCAGCTTCTTCTCTTCCGGCAGACGGTAATTCTGGTTGAACCAGTAGGCAATGCCCGCCAAGCCGGAAGCTTTGCCCACCGTTACGGTAGCAGGACGGTTCAATAGCTTCTCTGTGTCAAAAATCGTGTAAATTTCCTGATCCTTCATCAAGCCGTCTGCGTGGATACCGGCGCGGGTTACGTTGAAATTGCGGCCCACAAAGGGTGTCATATCGGGGATGTTGTAGCCGATTTCATTGCGGAAGAAGTCCGCAATTTCCGTGATGACCGTGGGGTCCATACCGTCCATAGAGCCACGCAAAGACGCATACTCAAACACCATTGCCTCCAAAGGCACATTGCCGGTTCGCTCGCCAATACCCAGCAGGGAGCAGTTGACCGCCGCTGCGCCATATAACCACGCAGTAGATGCATTGGCAACGGATTTGTAGAAATCGTTGTGACCGTGCCACTCCAGCAATTCACTGGGCACGTCGGAATAATGCTGCAAACCATAGATAA
Organism: Faecousia sp.; assembly: GCA_045587845.1. Lineage (GTDB taxonomy): Bacteria > Bacillota > Clostridia > Oscillospirales > Oscillospiraceae > Faecousia. Next base: position 2,702 of record JAZNDB010000073.1, on the reverse strand, counting down.
TACCGGCAACACTTCGGGGCATTGCTGCTTCTGTATAGGGAACGCCGTAGCCCATAGTATCACAGGCGCGGATTTTTACAGGAATGCCTGCCTGACGGGACAGCGCCTGCAGTTCGTTTACAAAAGGTACCACAAAGCCGTAGAAATCGGCGCGGGTAATATCCTCCAAGTGACAACGGGGTACGATGCCTGCCTCAAAGGCTTCGGATACGGCAGCCAGGTAATGCTCCAGCACCTGTTTGCGGCTCATTTTCATTTTCTTGAAAATGTGATAGTCGCTACAACTGACAAGAATGCCGGTTTCCTTAATGCCCATATCCCGCGCCAGTTTGAAGTCCTCTTTGCTTGCCCGGATCCAAGTGGTGATCTCCGGGAATTTCAGATCCAACTCCATACATTTTTCAATGGCCTGCCGATCCTTTTGGCTGTAAATAAAGAACTCCGTCTGGCGGATAATGCCGTAAGGTCCGCCCAGCTTATTCAGCAGCTTATAGATATTTACGATTTGGTCAACGGTGTAGGGCTCTACGGATTGCTGACCGTCACGCAAAGAGGTGTCGGTAATCCAAATTTCCTCCGGCATATTCAAAGGCACACGACGGTGGTTAAAGGATACCTTCGGCACGGAACCCTCTGTGAAAATGTCACGCTGCAAATTGGGCTCTGCAATATCCTGCAAGGAATATTTATAGGACTTTTGCTCTAATAGATTGGTTTTACTGGAAATTTCTAACATAACACTCGCCTCTTCTTGAATGATTTTGGTTTTTTGTATTATTGTATACAATTATACACACGCATTCTCTTTTGTCAATGGGAAAGGTGCAAAAATATAAGTTTTTCAGTATTGCGATATAACAACAAATGTGCTACAATGTATGATAGCAACAAAAGAAAAATTTGGAGGTAAACAATTATGCTGAATCTTCCCTTAAACATCGACTTCTCCGGCAAGGTTGCCGTGGTTACCGGCGCAGGCGGTCTGATTTGCGGCGCTATGGCCCGCGCATTTGCCCAGAGCGGGGCTAAGGTTGGTGCTTTAGACCTGAACGAAGAAGCCGTCAAGAAGCTGGCCGACGAGCTGAAGGCTGAAGGCTTTATCTGCGAAGGCTACAAGGCTAACGTTCTGGAACCCGAATCTCTGGAAGAAGTACATCAGGCTGTTTTGAAAGACCTGGGTCCCTGCGATATTCTGGTCAATGGCGCCGGCGGCAACAACCCCCGCGCAACCACCGACAACGAGTATCAGCACGAGGCAAAAGAAGGCGGCAAGTCCTTCTTTGATCTGGAAGCCAGCGGTGTAGACTTTGTGTTCAGGCTGAACTTCCAGGGCACTCTGCTTCCCACCCAGGCCTTTGCTAAGGATATGGTGGCAAAGAAGAAGGGCGTTATTCTGAACATCTCTTCTATGAACGCCTACACTCCCCTCACCAAGATTCCTGCTTACTCTGCTGCCAAGGCCGGTATTTCCAACTTCACCCAGTGGTTGGCTACCCACTTTGCAGGCACCGGCATTCGCTGCAATGCTATTGCCCCCGGCTTCCTGGTATCTGCTCAGAACAAGGCATTGCTCTTCAACGATGACGGCACTCCCACTGCCCGTTCCGCTAAGATTCTGAACGGCACTCCCACCAATCGTTTCGTAGATGCTGATGAGCTGCTGGGCGCAACTCTGTTCCTGTGCGACGACAAGTCCGCTTCCGCCATTACCGGTGTGGTTCTGCCTGTTGATGCCGGCTTCGCTGCTTACTCCGGTGTGTAATTTTACAAAAAGCAACCCCCTGCGTGGAAAGCACGCAGGGGGATTTTTTATTAGGTTGTTACAGGATGTTCTGCGTAGAATTTCTTCAATTTCTTGATCTGAGGGAAGAGTGCGCAGGACATCAACACAATGGAAAGCACCCAACCAACAGGCCACACCAGATACAGGAACGTGAGATTTGCGGGCAACAGCGGGAATATCACGTATACCCAAACAAAACGGAGGGCGCACATAAACAGCATTGTGGCTATGGTGGGAACCACCGGTCTTCCCATACCCCGCAGCGCTGCGCCGAAAACGTCATAGATACCGCAGACAAAATAAGTGCTGGAAATGATCACCATTTTCTGACAGGAATAGTCGATGACGACATCATTCGAGGACAGTAAAGACGACAGTTGCGGCGCGAAGATCGCCGACAAAGCGCCCGAGCCTCCGGCAAGTATCGTGGCAAGAAGAATCCCTCGCCACACGGATTGGGTAGCTCTTTTTATGTTGCCCGCGCCAACGTTCTGGCTGACATAAGGCAGAACCGCCAGTGAGGTGGCGTGGGAAAGACTATAGATAATGCCATCGAAGGTATTGGCAATGGACAGGCCGGTTGTTGCCTCTTTGCCGAAGGTATTGACGGTGGCAACAATAATCACATTTGCGATGGAGTACATCCCCATCTGCAAACCGGAAGGCACACCGATTCGCAAAGTGTCCTTTAGTTCCGCCTTTTCATAGCGAATATCCTTTAGCTTGATCCGCACCGCGCTATCGCCCTTGGTGATAGTCCACCAGCTCATCAGGAAGGTGACACCCCAAGAGAGTATTGTGGCTAGAGAAACGCCTACGATGCCGCCTCTGAACAAGCCCACAAACAGATATGTCAGCGCAACTTTCACAGCGCCGCCTATGAGCGAAATTTCCATAACCCGTTTGGAGTTGCCGGAGG
>JAZNDB010000072.1:0-4743 GCA_045587845.1 Faecousia sp. | reverse complement strand
GTTCAAAAACTGGTGGCTACATTAATTTTCACCGCAGGTGAAAATGTAAATTGAAGTTACCATCTTCTATCCTAAAATTCCCAATAATCGTTGACATTTTTTAACTTCGCTTTTATAATGCACTTTGTGTAAAATTTTCATTCGGGAGCGCAAGAAAATGTATTTATATGAACTGCTTTTGCTTATCACAGCAGCTTTGTGGGGTCTGTCCTTTCCTGCCGCAAAATACATCGGCGAAGATATTGATTCCATAAGCTTTTTGGCGATTCGTCTTTCTATTGCTGCGTTTGTTTTGCTGCTTGTGTTCTGCAAACGCCTGAAAGGCTTGTCTTTTAAAATGATTCTTTCTTCCCTTGCAATTGGCGCATTGCTGGCGTTTCACACCTTTATCCAGATAGAGGGCCTGCGATATACAAGTTCCGGTAATTCCGCATTTATTACATCCACCAATATTATTTTTGTTCCCTTATTTGCCTTTTTGTTCTTTAGAAAGAAAACGGAAAAAGGATTTTTTTCAGGACTTGTGGCGGTTGTTCTTGGGTTTTTACTGATTTCCGGTATGGTTAGCTTGAAACCTTTGGGACTGAACTTTACCAGTGTGAACTACGGCGACCTGCTGACACTGTTGTGCGCCGTTTTGACCGCAGTGTATTTTGTTTTGTACCAATCCTTGGCAGAGCGTTATGACGAACTGTCTGTGAATGTGTTCCATATGTGTGGCGCAGCGGCATTTATGTGGGTGCTATCCCTGTTTTCTACTGAAAGACACATAGACCTCAGCAACACCGGAACAGTCCTGTGGCTGCTCTACTGCGCGGTATTTGCAAGCGCTCTCAGTTTTGTGTTTTTGTCTATGGCTCAAGCAAAATTGAGCGCAGCCAAGGTTTCGGTGATCTGCTCGTTGGAATCGGTGTTTGCGATGCTGTTTGCAGCAGTAATTCCCGGACGCAACGGCGCGGTAGAACCCATCACCCTGGCAGCCGTAGTGGGCGGCCTGCTGATCACCCTGGGTGTTATTAAGATTTCTGTTCGTCCTGCAAAGGACCAAATTGACAAAAAATAAAGAACTTTTATCACCGCAAAGCAATCCTTGGTTTGTGAAGCCGGATGAAGGTAAAAGGTGAAAATTACAAATTCCCGAAATACGTTGGTATTTCGGGAATTTTTATTAAGAAAAGGCTTTTCTCTATTTACAATCCGGAAATATATGGTACAATAATCAAGGAATTTAAACCAAAAAAGGAGAGTATAACTATGTGCATTAAAGAAGTCAAAAAAGACAATCTGACCTGCAAAGTATTTGCAAACCGCGACGAGATGGGCAAGGCTGCCGCTAAGGATGCTGCTGCTACCATCCGTGAGCTGCTGAAGACCCAGGACGAGATCAATATGGTCTTCGCTGCTGCTCCCTCTCAGAATGATGTGCTGAAGCACATTCTGGAAGAGGATGTGGAGTGGTCCAAGATCAACGCCTTCCATATGGACGAGTATATCGGCCTGGAAGACAAGTTCGAAAAGACCTTCGCTTACTACCTGAAGACCACCATTTTCGACAAGGTACCTCTCAAGAGCGTCAACTATGTTGGCAGCGGCGATGTAGAGACCGTTTGCAAGAACTACACCGAGCTGCTCAGCTCTCGCAAGATCGACGTTGTTCTGTGCGGCATTGGCGAAAATGCCCACCTGGCTTTCAACGATCCCCCCGTTGCAGACTTCAACGACACGAAGGTCATCAAGGCTGTTAAGCTGGACGAGGTTTGCCGTAACCAGCAGGTGAACGACAAGACTTTCGACACTTTGGACGAAGTTCCCCAGTACGCAGTTACCCTGACCATTCCCACTATGGTGTCTGCTAAGTATATGTTCTGCGTTGTGCCTACCGACAAGAAGGCACAGGCCGTTTACGACACTATGAACGCTGAAATTTCCGAGGCAGTTCCCGCAACTGCTATGCGTAACCATCCCAATGCGGTTATGTATACCGATGCCGATAGCGGTGCTTTGCTGAAATAAGCGCCTTTTAAGGAGACCGTTATGAAGAATAAGCTGGACATAGTTGCCCTGCAAATTGACTTGGCCCGTCAAGTTGAGTCAGTGCAGTACATCAAAGACTATATCGATTTCGCAAAAGAAAACGGCTATAACACCGTGTTTTTGTACCTGGAAGCTACCGTTAAAGTAGCTTGTGTGCCATTTTTCAACGAGGATGAATCCTACACCCCCGATGAAATCAGAGAAATCGTTGCCTACGGCAATGAAAGAGGTATCGATATTATCCCTGCGCTGGAAAACTTAGCGCATATGGAGAATTTCTTCCGTCATAAAGAATTGGAAGATTTGTCCGAGTGCGTGGATGCTGCTGTAGACGGCAGAGGCATCAGCTCCGGCCGTGGCGACTGTATTTGCAGCAATAATCCCAAGGCAATCGAGTTCTTTGATACCTACTACCGTCAGGTAATTGAACTGTTTACCAGTAAGTATGTCCACGCAGGATTGGATGAGCCTTTTGATTTTGCAGTGTGCCCCGTATGTACCGAAAAGCTGAAAAACGGCGCAACAAAGGCTGATTTCTTCTATGAACACGTAATGCATACCTACGAGCTGGTGAAGTCCCTGGGCAAGACTATGATGATGTGGGACGATTTCTTCGTATATCTGGACGTTGCAGACAGACTGCCCAGAGACATCATTATGTGCACGTGGAACTACGGTTTCATTCAGGATGAAATCCCCGGCCACTGGATTAACTGCAAGAAGCGTGACTGGCTGAAGTATTATGACGAACTGGGCTTTACCTATATGTTCTGCACCTATGCAAACAAGAGTGGCAGCCTGTTCAACGTAGACAGCCTGACCAACTATGCCGACAAGTACCACCCCATTGGCGCATTGATGACGGCGTGGATTCGTACAACCAATCACTATCTATGCTCCTACCCTACCGATGCCTATGCAGGCAGACTGTGGAGTGGCCGGATTAAGGAAAAGGACAGATTGAAGGTGTATGCCGAATTCGTGGGTGAGGAAGCGGCAGATATTGTGCTGAATTTGCACCCCGGTGGCGGCAGCTACCATCCCAGCAACCTGCAGATGTGTGAGAACTACACCGGAGGTTCCTATTCCGGTCTTTTGGCAGATGGCTATGTTATGAAACGGCTGCGTGAAATTCTCTCCAATATGGAAGAGGGTTTCCAGAAGGACGTTCTGATGGACATCTATTGCTTCAGATTGGACGGTTACCTGCCCAAGCTGCAGCAAAAAATCTGCCTGGAGGTCTTCGATAACTACGAAACCCGTCATAAGAGACCGGCTTACTTCATTCAGCAGCTGGAGCAGATGAAAGAACTGAGCCAGGAGGCTTACGGTTATGCCAAGAGCCTGTGGGCAAAGTACCGTGATGGCGTGAAATCCTTTGAAGGCAAGTTCGATAAGCATTATTTGAACAGAGAAAAGCGCTACAACGATATGATTGCAGAGCTGGAAAAGAAGGAAAAGCACGGCGTATTCTATGCAGAATGGATGCAGTACTGTGTCTACGGCACACCCAGGCTGATCATTGAGATCCACTATAAGGATAAGTCTATCGCCCCGACCGTTCATCACACCAATGCAAAGGTGGCGGGTGGAACCAATACTGTCCGTATGGCAATGGAGAACAAGGCGGTTGATTATGCGCTGTTCACTCTGTACGGCGAGGGCGCAGTGTTCCCTGTCAACTTCCGTTACACCTACGGCGGCAAGAAGTATATTGCCTCCAGCGTCACCAAAGTGGAGGGCGATGTAAAGGATCTGAAGCATATCCTTTCCAATGATACCCTCTGCGCAAAAATGGGCACCGACGACGGTATGGCGCATTTCAACGATCTGGCTGTTTCTAAGAAAAAGCATACCATTAAAATCAAATTTAAGAGATTGAAGTGATAGCTATGTTAAAGATTAAAAGTGATAAAATCATTGTGGGCGAGAGCCTGTTTGATGGCTACCTGTACGTAGAAGACGGTAAGATTGTAAAGGTCACCACCGAGGACCTTCCCTGTGCGGAATCCTACGATTACACCGGCGCCTTCGTCAGCCCCGGCTTTATCGACCTGCATACCCACGGCGCAGGCGGTTACCCCTTTATGGATAACACAGTGGAAGATGTGATTAAGGGCTGTGAGGCTCATTTGGCCCACGGCACTACCTGTATTCTGCCCACTGTTTCCACCGGCGCATCTTCCGCTATGCGGGAAGCGGTGATCAACATTTACAAGGCTATGGAGAGCGGTAAAGTTCCCACTGCGTTGGGCGCTCACCTGGAAGGCCCTTACCTGTCCACAAAGCAGGGTGGCGCGCAGAACACCAGCAACATCACACCTCCCGTACCTGCTGACTATGAGAAGCTGATTGAGGAGTATGGCAGCGCTATCAAGCGCTGGACTTACGCCCCCGAGAACGATGAAAACGGCACCTTCTGTAAATATCTGAAGGACCACGGCATCATCGCATCTGTGGGCCACAGTGATGCCATTTATGCGGATTTGAAAGTAGCAATGGCAAACGGTTGTAACCTGGTTACACACCTGTACTCCTGCACTTCCACCATTACCCGTGACCACGGCTTCCGCCGTCTGGGCATCATTGAAACTGCATATCTGGAAGACGATATGTATGTGGAGATTATTGCCGACGGCAAGCATCTGCCCCCCGAGCTGCTTCGCTTGATTCTCAAGTGCAAGTCCACAGATAAGATCGCCCTGATCA
>JAZNDB010000071.1:0-8132 GCA_045587845.1 Faecousia sp. | reverse complement strand
TGGCGGTCAGCAGCTGCAGGCTGCCACAGTGATTATTGACAATCGTTCCGGTGATATTGTGGCAATGGCCGGTGGCGTAGGGGAGAAAACTGAGCACGATGCCTGGAACTGCGCAACAGATGCTGTACGGTCATCCGGCTCGGCAATCAAGCCCATTTCTGTTTATGCGCCTGCCTTTGAGTCCGGGGCAATCACCCCTGCAACCGTAATCAAGGACCTGCCCTTGCGCTATGATGATACTGGCCCGTATCCGTTTAACGATACGAGAACCTATTCCTATGCCCGTACCGTCTATCGGGGCATTGTCCGTTCTGTCAATGCAGTTGCTGCCAACGCTCTGGAAAAATCCGGTATAAAATACGGATACGATTTTGCTGTTGGCAAGTTCCGTATGTCTACGCTGGTGGAAAAGTACGAGGGCGCAGGCGGAACGATTCTCAGCGATATAGACATTGGTCCCCTGGCATTGGGCGCCCAGACCATTGGCGTTACTGTTCGTGATATGTCCAGCGCCTTTGCAACCTTTGCCAATGACGGCGTATACCGTACCGGCAGAACCTTTACAAAGGTTTACGATAGCAAGGGCAATTTGGTTTTAGACAATGTGCAGGAATCTGAACAGATTCTCAGCCAGAAAACGGTGGATTACACCAACTACTGCCTAACTGCTGCAACAAAAGAAGGTACCGGCACAGAGGCAAACCTTTTCAACGCTTATGGTATTACCACCGCAGGTAAAACCGGCACCTCCGGCGATAGCAAGGACAAGTGGTACTGCGGCTTTACCGGTTATTACACCGCTGCAGTGTGGTGCGGCTTCAGAGACCCTGAAACCATTCGCTGCATAAGTGTCAGCAACCCTGCGGCAGTCCTGTTCAAAAAGGTTATGGGTCCCATTCACAGCGGTAAGAGCGATATTTTACTTTATAGTAACCGTCTGCGTTCTGTGGAAATCTGCCTGAGCTCCGGTAAACTGGCAACAGATGCCTGCCGAAACGATATTCGCAACGTATCTCCTCTCAGCAGTGATTTTATTTCCACCAGTACGTCGGTGGTATATTCCGAGGATATGCCTACCGAGACCTGCGATAAGCACGTTTTGATGGAGTATTGTTCCGGTGGCGGTGTGGCTACGGATGCCTGCCATCAAGCAGGCGCTACCATTACCAAGCGGGGCTTGGTGAAGATGAACCAAAGTGAAATCAATGAGATTTTGAAGGCATCTTCCTATAATTTGATCAGAGATTATACACGGGACGACTATGTATATTATTTAAATGCTGATGGCAGTGACGGATGGTTCAGAGGCATTCGTAATAACTTAAGCCAAAGTGTCAGAGCACCCTACAAGGTGTGCCCGAAGCATAATTGATATTTTGGTGTAATATCGGGGCAAGTGTAGATTGCCCATAAAGGAGAAACAGATGATTTGGATTTCCGATCAATGGAAAGATTATGAGGTTTTAGACACCGCAGCCGGCGAACGGCTGGAGCGGTGGGGAAAATACGTTTTGGTGCGTCCTGATCCCCAGGTTATTTGGGATACGCCCCACAGTGACCCGGCCTGGAAGCGCTACGATGCCCGTTACGTCCGTTCTTCTACAGGCGGTGGTCACTGGACCGATCACAACCTGCCGGAGCGGTGGCAGATTCGTTATAAGGATTACCTGACCTTTAACGTAAAGCCTATGAATTTTAAGCATACCGGCGTGTTCCCCGAGCAGGCAGCCAACTGGGATTTTATCCGGGATACGATTGCCTCTGCCGGTCGACCCACAAGGGTACTGAATCTGTTTGCTTACTCCGGCGGGGCCACCCTGGCAGCCGCCGCCGGTGGCGCAGAGGTGTTCCACGTGGATGCCTCTAAGGGTATGGTGTCCTGGGCAAAGGAGAATGCCTATGCCTCCGGCCTTGCAGACAGACCTATTCATTGGATTGTGGACGACTGCGCCAAGTTTATTCAGCGGGAAATCCGCCGTGGCCGACGTTATGACGGCATTATTATGGATCCGCCAAGCTACGGACGTGGTCCCAGCGGTGAGATTTGGAAAATGGAAACCAGTTTTTACCCCTTCCTGCTGGAGGTGTCAAAACTGCTGACGGATAACCCCTTGTTTGTGATTATCAACTCCTATACCACCGGCTTAGCGCCCTCTGCTGTGGGCTATGCTTCTGATGTGGTGTTCGGCGAAAATCACGGGGGCAGTACGGCGGTTGGTGAACTGGGCTTGCCGGTGAAATCAACAGGCTTTGTTCTGCCCTGTGGCGCAACCGGCCGTTGGACACCCTGAGCTGAGGGGGAGGTGTTTTGTTGAGTACTGCAATTTCAGTAGAACATTTAGCATTTACTTATCCGGGCGTTGAAGGAACACCCGGCGCCTCGGTGTTTGAAGATTTAAGTCTTACCATAGAGCAAGGCTCGTTTGTTGCGATTCTTGGCAGTAACGGATGCGGTAAATCTACCCTTGCCAAGCATTTCAACAGCATTCTGCTCCCTTGTGGCGGAAAGGTGTACGTCAGCGGAATGGACACCTCCGACCCTGAGAAATTGATTGCTGTACGCAGAGCAGTGGGAATGGTTTTCCAAAATCCCGACAACCAAATCGTTGCCAACGTGGTGGAAGAAGACGTGGCATTCGGCCCGGAAAATCTGGGTGTTGCTGCGCCTGTAATCCGTCAACGGGTAGATAATGCGCTGAAACAGGTTGGTATGTATGACTACCGCAATCACGCGCCTCACCTCTTATCAGGCGGACAGAAACAGCGTGTGGCCATTGCCGGTGTCATTGCAATGGAGCCAAAGTGCATTGTGCTGGACGAACCTACCGCAATGCTGGACCCGAAAGGTCGCAAAGAGGTAATGGAAACCGTTAGCAGATTAAACCGTGAAAAGGGAATCACCGTTGTACTGATTACCCATCATATGGACGAGGCTGCGCAAGCGCAGCGGGTGGTGGTGATGCACAAGGGGAAAATTGCTTTGGACGGAACACCCCGGGAGGTGTTTTCCCAAGTGGAGACCCTGCACAGTCTGGGGCTTGCTGCGCCGGATTCGGTAGAACTGCTTTATAACTTGAATACTTGCGGTTTTTCCCTTCCCTTAGATAAATTAAATGCAGAAGAATGTGCGCAGGCACTTTATGAGGAACTAAAGGCCTGACCCACAGGAGGTTAGAAAATTGGAGCCAATTTTGCAGGTTAAAAACCTACATCATAGGTATAGTATCGGAACGCCCTTTGAGCACGTTGCGTTGAAGGACGTGTCTTTCTCTGTGCAGCGGGGAGAGTTTATCGGCGTAATCGGGCATACAGGTTCCGGTAAGTCCAAACTGATGCAGCACCTGAACGGACTGTTAAAGCCTACGTCCGGAGAAATTTTGCTGGACGGAAAGGATATTTGGTCCGATAAGAAGTTTACACGGCAGTGTCGTTTTCGCGTGGGCTTGGTATTCCAATATCCGGAGTATCAGCTCTTTGAGGAAACTGTCTATAAGGATATTGCTTTCGGCCCAAAGAATATGGGCCTGCCGGCAGAAGAAATTGACCGCCGCGTACGGGAGGCAGCAGGCCTCGTGGGTATCACCGATACCCAACTGGAGATGTCGCCCTTTGACCTGTCCGGTGGACAGAAGCGGCGCGTTGCCATTGCCGGTGTGATTGCAATGGAACCGGAAATACTGATTCTGGACGAACCCACCGCCGGCCTTGATCCGGAGGGCAGAGAGGAGATTCTTCATAATATCGAGCAATATCGAAAGACGAAAAATGCTACCGTTATGATGGTCAGCCACGCAATGGCAGATGTAGCCAAAATTGCAGACCGCCTTCTTGTAATGAATCAGGCAGAACTGGCAATGGACGGCAAGCCTATGGATGTGTTTGCCCATTCCCAGGAATTACTGGAAATGGGTCTGGACATTCCTGAAATTACGCGCCTATTCCTGGAACTTCAGAGAAAAGGCATTCCCGTGAATGCAGTGTATACGATGCAACAGGCTGTTGCGGAGCTGTGCAGAATCAGGGAGGGAAAAGCCAATGCTTAAAGACATTACTTTAGGACAGTATTTCCCCGGGAACTCTGTGATCCACCGCCTTGACCCCCGCACAAAGCTCCTTGCCTTGGTTGCATATATCGTTGCGCTATTTTCAGCAGGAAGCTGGTTATCCTACGGGCTGGTGTTTGCTTTTTTGGCAAGCGCTATTGCCATATCTAAAATCCCTGTGAAAGCCATTGTCAGCGGTATGAAGCCCCTGTTAATCATTCTTGTATTCACAGGCTTGCTGAATCTGTTTCTTACCCCAGGCGAAAAGGTGCTGATATCTTTCTGGAGAATTACGGTTACTTTAGAGGGTGTATCACGGGCGATTATGATGATGGCGCGGATTCTGATGTTGATTTCCGGCACATTTTTGCTGACCTATACCACATCGCCCATCAGCCTGACAGACGGGTTGGAATCTCTTTTAGGACCGCTGAAGAAAATTCACGTGCCTGTGCACGAGCTTTCTATGATGATGTGCATCGCTTTGCGGTTTATCCCCACACTGATTGAGGAAACCGATAAGATTATCTGCGCCCAAAAGGCAAGAGGCGCTGATTTTGAAAACGGCAAGCTGTTGGAACGGATTAAGGCGCTGATTCCCATTCTTGTACCCCTTTTTATCAGCGCATTTCGTCGGGCCGACGAGCTGGCGACGGCTATGGAATGCCGCTGCTATCAGGGTGGTGACGGACGCACAAAGATGAAACTGCTGCGATATAAAAGAAATGACCTCTATTCTTTTGCTCTGCTTGCGTTAGTGTTAGTTGTAGTGATCCTTACCGCAAGCATAGGATTGTGAGGTAGTTATGCGAAATATTGCGCTGTTTTTGACCTATGAGGGTACTGCATATCACGGCTGGCAGATGCAGAAGAATTTGCCCACTGTGCAGCAGACCATTGAAAAGGCTATAGAAAAAATTGTAGGCCACGATGTTCACGTAACCGGCTGCGGACGTACCGATGCAGGTGTCCACGCAAGGTGCTATGTGGCGAATTTTCGCACAACATCCACCATTCCCTGCGACCGTTTGCCCTATGCTCTGAATACCCACCTGCCTGTGGATATTGTGGTGACAAAGGCCTTTGAAGTGAACGAAAATTTCAATGCCATTGGCTCTTGTGTCCGCAAGGAATATACCTATACCATTTATAACTCCCGTGTCCGGGATCCGTTCTATGTAAACAGGGCTTGGTTTTATCCTGTTCATTTGGATGAAAAGATTATGCAAGCCGCTGCTGACCAATTTGTAGGCACCCACGATTTTGCAGCAGTGCGGAGTGTGGGAACAGATGTTAAATCCACAGTTCGCACAGTATATTATTATAATGTGGAGCGAAAGGGCAATATAATAGAACTAAAGGTCTGCGCCAATGGCTTTCTGTATAATATGGCGCGCGCTATGGCAGGCACAGTGGTCTATGCTGCAGAGGGAAAATTCCCCCCTGAGCAAATCGGCAAAATACTTGACGAGGGCAATCGCACTGCAGCCGGTCCCACAGTGCCGGCGGGCGGCCTTTATATGACCCACCTGTGGTATGATGACGGAGTGGATAAATTTGAATGTTCCTCTCTGTTTGAAAATTCATAAATTGTTTTTCTTTTTCCGGTGTGCTTGTGCTATTCTACCGGAAGAAAGGTTGTGAGAAGCGTATGCAGCCAAAATTGTGTACAAAATGTAAGAAGAATATGGCAGTTATCTTTATCACAAAGATTGAAAACGGCGTGAGCTTAAACGAGGGATACTGCTTAAAATGCGCCCGCAGTCTGGGCATTCCTCAGATTGACGCGGCTGTAAAACAAATGGGCTTTTCCGATGAAGATTTGGAGAATCTGACCGATGAAATGAGCAGTATGTTCGGCCAATTCGATGATGAGGATTCCGATGAATCGGAAAGCCGTACCGCCACATTCCCTATGTTTAATCAGCTTTTAGACAGTATTGGTGGCGAGAAGAAGGATTCACCGGCCAACAAACAGGAAGAAAACCAAAAACAGCAGAATCCCAAAGAAAAGGGCAATAAGCATAAATTTTTGGATAACTACTGTATGAATCTCACAGGCCGTGCCCGTGATGGAAAGCTGGATAAGGTAATCGGCAGAGATGTGGAAACCGAGCGTGTGATTCAAATTCTGAACAGACGCCAAAAGAACAATCCCTGCTTGATTGGCGAGCCGGGTGTGGGTAAAACTGCCATCGCGGAGGGCCTTGCTCAACGAATTGCAGCAGGGGAAGTGCCTTATAAACTGCGGGATAAGGAGGTCTTCCTGCTGGATTTGACCGCGCTGGTGGCAGGAACCCAGTTCCGCGGCCAGTTTGAAAGCCGAATGAAGAGCCTGATAACTGAGATCAAGGCCTGTGGCAACATCATTCTGGTGATTGACGAGGTGCATAATCTTGTGGGTGCAGGGGACGCGGAGGGCTCTATGAATGCCGCAAACATTCTGAAACCTGCTTTGTCCCGGGGTGAAATTCAAGTGATTGGCGCAACTACTTTCAATGAGTACCGTAAGCACATTGAAAAGGATTCTGCGTTAGAGCGACGTTTTCAGCCTGTGACTGTGGTTGAGCCCTCTATTGAAGAGGCCTGCCAAATTATGCAGGGCATCTCCAAAGCGTATGCCCAATTCCACGGCGTTTCCATTTCTCCGGAGATTGCAAGGCAGTGCGTTGTCCTGTCAGAGAGGTATATTACCGACCGTTTTCTGCCTGATAAGGCAATCGACCTGCTGGATGAAGCCTGCTCTGACGTAAACTTGCGGTGCAAGGAGATATCCTTGCGAGCTGAAAAGAAAAAGGAACGGGATGACTACGAGCTGGAGCTGCGTTTGCTTACTGAGGATACGGAAAATGAGCACTATGTGCGCCTTGCGCTCATTCGCAGTAAGCTGTGTCAGTTGGAGGCTGAAATTGCGGAACTGGAAAAAATTCCCGCCCCTGCAGTTACGATTGAAAATTTGGCGCGGATTATTGAGCTTTGGACCAAAATCCCCGCAAGCAAGATTAAGGCGCAGGAATATGAGCAAATCAAGAGTCTTGCCGATCGCCTGAAAGATCACATTGTGGGTCAGGACGAGGCGGTGGATGCAGTGGCAAAAGCCATTCGCAGAAACAGAGTTGGCATAAGCCCCAAGAAAAAGCCTGTTTCCTTTATCTTTGTAGGCCCTACCGGCGTGGGTAAAACAGAATTGGTCAAATGCCTTGCCGATGATATCTTCGATTCCGTGGATTCTCTGATTCGTTTGGATATGTCCGAGTTTATGGAAAAGCATACCGTTTCCAAGCTGATTGGCTCTCCTCCCGGCTATGTTGGCTATGATGAGGCAGGTCAGCTTACGGGGAAAATCCGCAGAAAACCCTATGCTGTGGTGCTGTTTGTCGAAATTGAAAAGGCACATCCCGACGTTCTGAATATCCTGTTACAAGTGCTGGATGACGGGCGGATTACCGATGCCCAGGGCCGTGTGGTGAATTTTGAAAACACCATTATCGTTATGACCTCCAATGCCGGCTCAGAGGGCCGTGTGGGCGGTTTAGGCTTCGGCAGAACTGAGAACGATATGATAAAGGAAAAGACAATGGGCGCATTGAAGGAGTTCCTGCGTCCGGAGTTTATCAACCGTGTGGATGAGATTATCGTCTTCAATCGCCTGACAGAGGAAAATTTTCTGGGCATTGCCGATATTATGCTGCAGCAATTGCGCCAGAGCCTGCTATCCCGCGGCTTGACCCTCACTTGGGGTGAGGATGTGCGGAAATTCCTTGTGGAGAAAGCCTATTCAGTCACCTATGGCGCGCGGAATCTGCGTCGGGAAATTCAAAGAAGCCTGGAAGATCCCATTAGTGAAAAGATCATCGATTCCTTTGAAAAACCAATTTCTACCATCTCTATTTCTGTAGAAAACGGCGAAATTCAGCTAAAAACAAAATAAATATAATTGCCACGCTTTTGATATGCACCCCAAAAGTTAGACACTTTTGGGGTGTATATTTTTATGGCAAAAAAGGGACAAGAATACAAAAACTATAGCGCAGAGTACAAACTCAATGTTATAATGGATATGCAAGAACACCGGTTGGGGTATGTGGA
>JAZNDB010000070.1:0-10835 GCA_045587845.1 Faecousia sp. | reverse complement strand
CAAACAACATTATTACTTGATAAAAGCAATATTATTACTTGTAGTTTTCCTGGATTTTATATATCGTAATTGTGGTATAGATTTTTGAACTTGCAAATTACATAAGTAAGGGAGAAATTGATGTATGAATAGTAAACATCCAAATAAAAAATTTGACATACACTGTCACGTAACAGCATTTCCCGATTATTGCCCGCCGAGACCAAGCGGAATGATTGAGGGCGCAAAAGACAGATACCTGAGTCTGGATGAGCAGATTGAACTGCACGATTCCGTTAATGTAGCTATGGGTGTCTTGCTTTGCGGTTGCTCACCGGAACGTATTTGGGAGCTGGTTCAGAATGAAGAGGCGAAATGGCTTGCAGATCAGCGACCTGACCGTTTTGTATGCTTCTTTAATATTGATCCGCGTCAGGGCGATTTTAATTCAAGAACAGATTTTTCCCATATGTTTAGTCACTATAAGTCCCTGGGCGCAAGGGGTCTTGGTGAAATTTCGGCTACACTGCCTGTGGATTCGCCCCTTTATGATAATTACTGGCGACAGGCTGCAGAGTTTGATTTACCTGCATTGGTTCATATTTCACCCTGGTTAAAAGGTCAGTATGGTGTGTTTGACGAAATGGGACTTCCCGGTTTTGACAGAATGCTGTCAAAGCATAAGAACCTGAAGATCATCGGCCACTCTATGGCGTGGTGGTCTGAAATGGGAGCAGACCTGAAGTTTGAGGAAAAGAACAGATACCCCAAAACTAAGATTACGGAAGAAGGCGCAGTTCCGAAGCTGATGCGCAAGCACGAAAATCTGTACTGCGACCTTTCTGCGGGAAGCGGAATGAATGCGCTTATGCGTGACCCCGAATATGCGGCAAAGTTTATTGAGGAGTTTTCCGATAGAATTATGTACGGTATCGATGCTTCCAGCAAGCTGTGTGACTATTATATGGAATTTGACGAATGGCTTTTGAAAATGCTCAATGACGGTATGATGAGCCTGGAAAACTATAAGAAGATAACATACAAAAATGCTGCCAGACTTTTGCGTGTTGACGAAAAGATTTTTGAGGAATAAGGAGGGAAAAGCATAATGAAAAAGATTGATTTACACGCCTATGTAACGGCGTTCCCCCAGTATGCTTTGCCTCATAAGGACGGAAATCGTTTTATGTCAGCAGATGAGCAAAAGGCGTTTCAGAAAAAGCTGGATATTGAAAAAAGTGTTCTTGTCTCTGTTCTGTCGCCTGAGGGCCAGTGGCAGAAACTGGGAAGTGAAAACAATAAGCACATTGTCACCCAGAATCCGGAAAACTTTGTGTGGTTTTGCGGCATAGACCCGCGAATGGGAGGCTTTGCAGATCATACGCAGTTTGACCCGTTGTTTGAGGCGCTTATGGAATTTGGCGCCTGCGGTGTTGGAGAGGTTGCGCCGGGAATTTATATAGATGACCCTATGACGGAGAACTTCTTTGGGTACTGCGCAAAGTATCATATGCCGGCGCTTGTTCGCTATACCTATTATCAGGGAAGCGGAGCAGGCACATTCGACGATGCGGGACTTTCTCGGACAATGGCTCTTCTGAAAAGAAATCCGGAGCTCAAATTGATTGGAAGCTATGAGGGAATCTGGAGTGAGTTTAAGACGGCGCTCCCGCAGTGTTTGCGAAACTGCGCAAACTTGTATGTGGACACAGCCGGTAAGGCGGCAGCAGACGCGCTTATGCAGGATGCAGATTATACCGCAGCCTTTCTCAATGAATTTGCCGACAGGGTTTACTACGGCACAGGGGCATATTCTAAAAACGATACGTACCCGTTTGAACTGGATAAGTTCCTGAAAGAGCTGGTTGAGAATGGAAAGTTAAAAACATCGGCATACGAAAAAATGATCCGCAAAAATGCAGAAAAACTCTTAGGAATATAATTTCCGCAACGGCACTTAGGAATGTTTAAAATTAACCGGAGCGACGCAACATAAATAGCGTCGCTCCGGTTTTGTGTTTGTTTATCGACCGTTGCCCCAGGGATAAATGGGCATTTGGGATTGCGTTTGGTCATCTTCCTGCTCAGTTACGGATTGAATTTGCTCGCCAACTGTAATGGAAATATCCAGTGTTTTACCCTTGCGGTATACCGTGAGCTGTAAAGTGTCCCCAACGGCGGTATTGTTTACGAGGGTGACAAGCTCTGCGTGATCTGTAATTTCCTTTTCATTCACGTGGGTGATAATATCATTTACCTGTAAACCTGCAGCTTCTGCCGGACTGTCCTTGGTGACTTCCTTTACGGCAGCTCCTTGGGGAAGACCGTAGCTCTGGGTTTCAGCGCTGACGGTGGCAACGGATACGCCAATATAAGGCTTGGAAACATATCCATTTTCAATAATACTCTCCGCAATACTGCGGGCCTTGTTAATGGGAATGGCAAAGCCGATGTTATCAATAGAAGCCTCAGAGCTGGAACTGCTGGAATACTTGGCGTTGGTAATGCCGATGACCTCGCCGTACATATTAAACAGCGCGCCGCCGGAGTTGCCGGAGTTGATAGCGCAGTCCGTTTGCATCAGCCGCATAGTGGAGCCGTTGGACATAGTAATGGCTCTGTCCTTGGCGCTGATAGCGCCGGAGGTGAGGGAGAATGTAAGTTCACCCAAAGGATTGCCAATGGCAACCACACTGTCGCCCACATTCAAATTGTCCGAGTTGCCCAGCACAACGGGAGTGAGATTCTCTGCCTTAATTTTCAGAACAGCCACATCGTTGCTCTCGTCATAGCCAACGAGCTTTGCGTCGTGGGTCTTGCCGTTGTAAAGGGCTACTGTGATAGAACTGGAATCCTCAACTACGTGGTAATTGGTGAGAATATAACCGTCATCGGTGAAGATAAAACCGGAGCCTGAAGCAGCAGAGGTGGTTTTGTAGCCCCAAAAGTTTGTGGTAATAGAGGTGGTAATGCCTACTGTGGAATTTACATTGGCGGCGTAAACCTCAGCAGGGGTCATTAACTTGGTGGTATCAATCTTTGAGATATCGATGATTGCATTTTCTCGATTTCCCACCAGAATATTGGAAACGTTTTCCTGAACATTCTCAATGGGCTTTTCGGATAAATGATTTCCAAACAGAACACCACCGGCTCCTACTGCGCCACCCACTAAACTACAGGAAAGCGCAAGGGCAATGACTTTGCCTGCGGTCCAGTTCTTCTCTTTCTTTGGCTTTTTGGGAGGAATATAGTAATATTCTGAATCCCAGGGGGTCAAATTGTCTTGGTTTTCATAGGGTTCATTCATATGGCAAAACTCCTTTCTGTATGGTGCTATTTTACCGCAAAATGGAAAAACAATGCTAAACGAAAAAAGAACGAAATGTAAATATTTCGTAAAGTTGAAAAACAGCAAAGGCACTTGACAAATCTATGGAGCAATGCTACAATACTCAAAACCGATGAGGAAGAGTGAGTAGGTTTTACCCACATTCTTTCAGAGAGTCGCAGGCGGTGGGATTGCGGCAGAATGCGTAAGGCTGAATGGACTTCCGAGGGCAAGCGGAACGAAGGAAACTTCAAGTATGTGCGCCGGAGATGACCCTCCGTAAGCAAAGGTCAGCATATGTTAGTATGCGTAAAGTGGGCGCGAGAGCGTCAAGCCGGGTGGCACCGCAGGATTTTACTCCTGTCCCAGCTCAAAACTGGGACAGGATTTTTATTTGTTCTTCGTCCCAATGAGAAAAGGAGAAAGTAATATGGCAAAGAAAGAGATTCCCTACAAGATTTATCTGGAAGAAAACGAGATGCCCAAATACTGGTATAATCTCCGGGCAGATATGGTGAATAAACCTGCGCCCCTTCTGGATCCCAAAACCCACAAACCTATGACCGCTGCAGACTTGGCGCCTGTGTTTTGTGAAGAGCTGATTGAGCAGGAGCTGAACGATACAAAGGCTTATTTTGAAATTCCTGAGGAAATTTTGAATTTCTATAAGATGTACCGTCCAGCACCCCTGGTACGCGCCTACTGCCTGGAAGAGAAGCTGCAGACACCTGCAAAAATTTACTACAAGTTCGAGGGCAACAACACCAGTGGCAGCCACAAGCTGAACTCCGCCATTGCCCAGGCATACTATGCTAAAAAGCAGGGTTTGAAGGGTGTTACCACCGAGACCGGCGCAGGCCAGTGGGGCACTGCTCTGTCTATGGCCTGTTCCTACTTAGGCCTGGATTGTAAGGTGTATATGGTTAAGGTGTCTTACGAACAAAAGCCCTTCCGCCGGGAAGTGATGCGTACCTACGGCGCATCTGTAACGCCCAGCCCCTCTATGGAAACCGAGGTTGGCAAGAAGATTCTTGCTGAGCACCCCGGCACCACCGGCAGCTTAGGCTGCGCCATTTCCGAGGCTGTGGAAAAGGCTACCAACACTCCCGGCTACCGCTATGTACTGGGTAGTGTAATGAACCAGGTTATGCTCCATCAGACGGTGATTGGTTTGGAAACCAAGGCCGCTATGGACAAATATGATATTAAGCCTGATATTATCATTGGCTGCGCCGGTGGCGGCTCCAATCTGGGCGGCTTGATTGCGCCCTTTATGGGTGAGAAAATTAAGGGTAAGGCTGACTACCGCATCATTGCAGTTGAGCCGGAGACCTGCCCCAGCTTCACCAGAGGCAAGTATGCATACGACTACTGTGACACCGGTATGATTTGCCCCTTGTCCAAGATGTACACCCTTGGCAGCGGATTTATTCCTGCCGGCACCCATTCCGGCGGTCTCCGCTACCACGGAATGAACTCCACCTTGTCCCAGTTGTATGACGACAAGTTGATGGAGGCGGTCAGCGTCAAGCAGACAGAGGTGTTTGCTGCGGCTGAGGAGTTTGCCCGGGTTGAGGGTATTCTGCCTGCTCCCGAAAGCTCACACGCTATCAAGGTGGCAATCGACGAAGCTATGAAGTGCAAGGAAACAGGGGAGGAGAAGACCATTCTCTTCGGTCTCACCGGCACAGGCTATTTCGATATGATGGCATACGAAAAGTTCCACGACGGAAAGATGGTGGACTACGCACCTACCGACGAGGAACTGGCAAAGGGCTTTAGCTACCTGCCCAAAATGGACTAATATAGCAAAACAGGAGAGGTGAATTTCACCTCTCCTGTTTTTTATGCTTTTTTCGTACGTACCAGCTTTTTCAGTTCGTACCGTTCATCGCACATAGCGGCTACCTCGGGGGAATGGCTGACCAGAATGACGCACTTGCCTTGCTCTGCAAGGTCAAGGAAAATATGCATAATTTCATTCTGCGTTTCTGTGTCCAGATTGCCGGTGGGCTCGTCTGCCAGAATAATATCCGGATCATAGGACAGCGCCCGGGCAATGGCAACCCGCTGCTGCTGACCGCCGGAAAGCTTCAGTACACGGCGATTTGCTTCGTCTTCGTCCAGACCAACACTGTCCAAAAGCTCCAGCGCCCGTTGCTTTTTGTTTTTTATTTTGCAAGCGGCTACGTCCATAGAGAGAATCACGTTTTCCAAAGCGGTGTATTTGGTAATCAAATTGAAGCTTTGGAATACAACGCCAATATACTTGGAACGGAAGGTGTACTTATCGATTTTGGCAACATTCTTACCGTCGTAGAGAATCTCACCGCTGCTGGGGGAAGCAAGACCGGAGAGCAGAGAAAGCAACGTAGTCTTACCTGCGCCGGATTTGCCCACGATGCAATACATTTTTCCTTTTTCAAACTCGTATGAAACATCTCGCAATACGGGGGTTTTGCCGTAGGAGAAACTGATATTTTGAAGAGATAAAATAGACATTTTCATTTCTCCTTTCTTAATCTCTGTTAGCGAGGATCTTCAGCGGATCGTATCGCATAATGAACAGTACCGAGACCATACTTGCCACCAGGGTCAGCAGCAGACCCACACCCACCATTTGTACCACAACCGTTAAATTCATAGCGGAATTTACCTCTGTGATATAGTTTGCAGCATTGCCAAACATATTTTGGAAGGGATTCTTATCACCGCCCATATCGGGTATATCAGAGGGGATATTGCCACCGGGGAAGCCCATACCGCCGCCCATATTACCGGGACGGCCGAAATTGTTGTCAATTTGATTCTGCTGGGAATTCTGGCTTTCTACTTGATTGGCCAAAAGGGCATTGGTAACAGGCACAGAACTGACCGCGCCTATGCCAGCGCCCAGTATAACTGCGATCATCGTCACCACCAAAATCTCACATACAAACTGGGTGGCGACTTTCCACTTTTTCATACCCATAGCGGTCAGAACGCCGACTTCATATTTCCGTTCTCTAACATTAAAGATGTTCAGTACAACCAGAATCACAGCGCCGATGGCCAAAATCACCAGCAAGAACCAGCCGGCCATAGTGCTGAGGGTATTCAAGGGGGTCAGGCTGCTTTCAAATGCAGCGATATCCGGGGAGGAAATGACATAGCTTTCATCAAGACCTAAGGTCCGGGCCTCTTCCTCAAAAGTATGATAAGCGGCAGTATCGGCAAACACATAGGTAGCAGACAGAGAGCCGGTCACTGCGCTGTCACTTTCTCTGCCGGTGGTATCATTGGTAATGGTAGTGGAAACCTGGTCAGAAGTATCCAAAATTTCCTGCAGCGCTGCAGCGCTCATATAAATCTGATTGGCAGGATCCTGGCTCTTACCAAACATAGACATAGAGAAGTCGTTATTGGCAGTGCTGGAGTAGAAGCCTACAATTTTTACATCGTAAGTTTCTGTTTCCACAGAGGGGTTGGTCAGGGTGATGGTGTCACCGACGGACAAGCTGTTATAAATAGCCAGTTCTTCGGAGATGACACATACCATTTCTGTTGTGCCTTCCTCGAACATAGTGCCACCCTCCAAAATGGAGGCAGTGCCGCTGATAAATGCAGTCATAGCGCTATCGCTGCTGTAACCAATCACGGAGAAATCGGAGGAACTGAAACCCATTCCGCCACCCATACCACCAGGAAAACTCATTCCACCGCCGAATCCGCCAAAACCGGAGTTGTTCTCAGTTTCGGACTCGCTTTCTTCCTCTGTTTCATCGCTCACCGGCAGGAACGTATCCGTGCCGTTAAAGGAAGCGGTGAGGGTATAGTAAAAATCCTGAACCGACCCTGCTGACGCATAGGTTTCATATTGCTCTAAGGTGAGGGAAGAGGCGTTGCCCATCATATTGGCAAACTGATCTCTGTCAAATCCGCCGCTGGGTTTTTCTCCACCGCTGGGTCGACCTATATTATTCATCATAGAACTTCTGTCATAGGAGATAGAAGCCGTGATACTTAAGCCATCCATAGTGCTTTCCTTTGCGCTTTCCGCAGCCTGCCGGATCGACAGACCTAAACAGGCAGAAACGGCAATCACAAGGGCAATAATGCCGATGAGAATGTTGCGCCCTTTGGATCTGCCGATACACCGTAATGCGTTTTTGAGAATATACATAAGTATGTTTCCTTTCTTGTTTGAATACCTACGGAAACCAATATAGAATGGAATAATAAAAAAATTATAAATGAAAAGTAAATTTTTTCCTTGACAGTGAAAAGGAACTGTTATATACTAACTGTACTAGTACAGTTGGTACGCTTAATACACTTAGAAAGGGGGAGGTAGGAATGGTACATCTGGACTATCGGGACGCAAGGCCCATTTACACCCAGATTATCGATAATTTCCGCAACCAAATCCGCACCGGTGTGCTGGCAGAAGGGGATAAGCTTCCCAGTGTGCGGGAGCTGGCAAGTGAACTTGCCATCAATCCCAATACCATTCAGCGAGCCTATCGGGAGTTGGAGGCAGAGGGCTGGATTGCCTCTGTATCCGGCAAGGGCAGCTTTGTCTGCGGCGCGCCCCGACAGGAGAATCCGGAAACAGATGCGCTGTGGAAGGAGCTGGACGCAGCCGCAGAAAAATTGCTGCAGACCGGCATCTCCCGTCAAGCGATTTTACAATATCTGAAACAAGGAGGGGATACAAATGCTTAAAATGCAGGATGTAACCAAAACCTTCGGTGATTTCACCGCGTTGAACCAATTATCTATGCACGTGCCCAAGGGCGCGGTGTACGGTCTTGTTGGCCCCAATGGAGCCGGCAAATCCACCGCAATTCGTCTGCTCACCGGCGTGTACCGTCCGGATTGCGGCAAAATCACCCTGGAGGATCAGAAAATCTACGAAAATCCGGCAGTTAAGAGCCGTATCTGCTATATTCCCGATGAGATTTTCTTTTTCCCTTCAGCAAATCTTGAGGAGATGCGGAAATACTACAAGGGTTTCTACCCCCACTTTGATGACCAGCTCTTTGACAGGCTGTATGAAGTGTTCCAACTACCGAAAAAAGGACAAATCCGCCGTTTCTCCAAGGGTATGCAAAAGCAGGCGGCATTTCACCTGAGTATCTGTACCCGTCCCGACGTGCTGATTCTGGACGAACCTGTGGACGGTCTGGATCCTGTGATGCGCCGTCAGGTAATGAGCCTGATTCTGTCAGATGTTGCCCAACGGGAGACTACCGTTCTCATTTCCTCCCATAATCTGCGGGAGCTGGAGGATGTCTGTGACCACGTGGGCATTATGGACAAGGGACAAATGCTTTTGGAGAGAAGCCTTGCCTCTATGCAGGGCAACACCGTAAAACTGCAAATGGTAGGGCCTGCCCCTGAGGGACTGGAAATTCTCCACGAAAGTATGTCCGGCAGACTAAACACCTTGGTTGTCCGGGGTACACCGGAGGAGGTACAGGAGAAGGTTTCTGCTTGTAACCCCACCTATTTTGACATTCTGCCCCTTTCTCTGGAAGAGATTTTTATTTACGAACTGGGAGGTGTGAACTATGAAGTCAAGAACATCCTTCTTTAATAAGATTGCTTTCCGCAAGGATATTCTCCGTTATTCTCCCATCTGGGCGCTGTATACCATCTTCCTTCTGCTGGCATTGTTCAGTATGGCAGACTTTTCCCGGGCAACCATCGCAAGAGATGTTGTGGATTTTTTGAAGGCTATGGCTTGGATTAACCTTTTCTATGGCGGTATTTGCGGTCTGTTTCTCTTTATGGATTTGTTCAACAACCGCCTGTGTAACGCCCTCCACGCATTTCCTATGCGACGGGAGGGGTGGCTAACTACCCATCTGCTCTCGGGCTTTCTGTTCAGCTTTGTTCCCAATTTGCTGGTTACCGGCATTGGCGCACTGATGCTTTGGGAGTATGCCTATATGGCGCTGATCTGGCTGGCCGTTTCCACGATGCAATTTCTGTTCTTCTTCGGTACGGCAGTGCTTGCCGCCACCTGCGCAGGAAACCTCATAGGCAGCATAGCGGTCTATGGAATCACCCATTTCATTACTGTGTTTGTCTATGCTGTTACGGAATTGCTTTACCAGCCTTTGCTTTATGGTGTCAAGCTGAACAGTAGTGTATTTTACAGATTCTTTCCTCTGAACCAGCTGGATGGCTTTGATTACGCAAAGATAAATGTGCTTTACGAAAATGTCAAGCCAAAGGTGCAATTTGACGGATTAGAAGGGGAGGCGTGGCTGTACGTAGGCATCTGCGCCGCAGTAGGACTACTGTGTATGTTCCTTGCCTGCCTGGTGTATCGCCGTCGCAATTTGGAAGCGGCAGGAGATTTTATCTCCCTGCGCCCCTTAGCGCCCCTGTTTATCTTCATCTGCACCATCGGCGCCGGCGCATTTTTGTATATGTTCTCCGATTTGGTTGGCAACAAAACCTACCTGTTCTTAGTTCTCGGTATGGTCATCGGCTATTTTGTAGGCAAAATGCTGCTAAATCGCACATTAAAGGTGTTCGGAAAGAAATCCATTCTTACCCTGGTTGTTTTGACAGCGGTATTTGGCGGCAGCCTGCTGGTAACCTGGCTGGACCCCCTGGGTGTTACCACCTATGTTCCCAAAACTGAAAATATCGAGTCCGCCCAAATCATCGGCGCTGATAAGGGGAGTTACTATATTGGCCTTTCCACTTGGGACTATATAATCCCAGAGAACGGGGGCGGTTATGAAATTACAGATGCCGAAGAACTGGCAGATGTGCAGGACTTCCACCGTCAGTTAACGCAGTACCGTCCCTCCGGTAATGACGGCACGCTATGCGATGTTCGCATTTATTATAAGTTGAAAAACGGCAGGACTGTTACAAGATATTACGAAGTAGGCCGAGATACGTCCTTAGGCGAACAGGCTGGCAAGTATTTCAACGATATGCGCTATATCTTTGAAGTGAATGATACCGCTGTTTTATATAATGCGTTCGATTCTGCCTATATCAGCATTTATGAAGACGGCAATCATACAGAGTTTAAACTCACAGACAAACAGGATATTGCAGGTCTGTTAGATGCGGTTTCTGCAGACTGTCAGGCCGGGACAATGGCGCAGAATTGGGCGTACCATAAGGAAACCGGCAAGGATAGTGATTGCAATATAGATTTCAGCCTGAGCATTCCCGATATTCACCAATATGGGCTCAGTAAAAACAGATTCTACCTGCGAATTTACCCGGATAGCATCAATACCATATCGTATTTGAAAGACAAAGAGATTTCAAATACGATAGTATCACAACCCGATTAAAGCAAAAGCACCGAAGTTTTAAACTTCGGTGCTTTTATTTTAGTTACGAACACTGTGATGACAAGTGGGGCTGTTTTGGTCAAGGGCTTGAAAAGTATAGCCATTGCAAAGTCCCCAGGCAATGATTTGCTCCACCGCGTCTACACTGAAGTCCTTAGTGTCGTGCTGTAGAACCACAGAATTTTGCTGCCCCGCGATGCCGTTTATTACGTTTT
>JAZNDB010000069.1:0-8128 GCA_045587845.1 Faecousia sp. | reverse complement strand
GTCCATTGCAACCTTCTCTTTTTACTTTGACATTTACGGAAAATGCTACTGGAAAGAGATGCTCTCTGCCATCGGCATTTCCGAGGAACAATTACCGCCTTTGGTTGAGCCCTGCACCGTAGCAGGTACGCTCACACAGGCGGTGGCAACAAAAATAGGGCTTTCCGGAAACACGAAGGTCAATATCGGCACATTGGACCACTTCGCCGGAATGATTGGCACAGGCAACACTGCCCCTGGCGGTATGACCCTGTCTACCGGCACCACAATGGTACTAACAGCTATGACCGACGGTAAGCCCGACCCGGATTGGGATATGGCGCTGCACTACGGTTTCCTGCCGGATACCTATATTATGCTGCCGGTTATGGAAAGCGGCGGTGTGTGCCTGGATTGGTTCCGCCGCACCTGTATGAACAATATGGACTACGACACCCTGAACGAAGGCTTGCTGGCAGCTCCCGATACCGGTCTTTTGTTTTTGCCCTATTTGGTCGGTACCAATGCGCCCGAGTTTGACAGGGAGGCAACCGGCGTGTTCTTTGGTTTGCGACAGGAGCATACCAATATCCAAATGGCAAAGGCTGTTATGGAGGGCGTGTGCTTTGTTTTGCGGAAGAACGTGGAGGATATTCTGTCCAAGGGAACGAAGATCTCCAGCATTGTAGCCACCGGAGGCGGCGCAAAGAGCCACGTATGGTGTCAGTTGCAGGCGGACATTACCGGTCTGCCGGTAGAAGTGCCTGCCGTAACCGAGGCAGGCTGCTTAGGCGCGGCTATGTTGGCAGCCTGGTCTGAGGGCCAGTATGAAACACTGGAGCAGGCGGCAAAGGACGTAAAAATGGTCCGCCGCTATGAACCCAAGCCCGGCAAAACACTGGAAAGAAAATATCAGAAATTCTGCAAGCTGTATGCTGCAGCCTTAGAAATTGCAAAAATGTAGGAGAGATTGACGATGAAAACATATACAATTAAGAAAATCCAGGGAACACCCGACTGGACAAAAGTTCCTGTTATGCCCATTGACACCCTGTTGTGGACAGATTCCATCGATATCACTGCGCAAGCGCAGATTTGCTGGGATGAAAATGCCCTTTATTTGCGTATGGAGGCGGTAGAGCCTCATATTCGCGCAGAGGAAAACGGCCCGCTGGCTATGGTCTGTGAAGATAGCTGCCTGGAATTTTTCTTCCGTCCCACAGAACAAATGAAATATTTCAACATTGAAATCAATCCGAATAAAGCAATGTTTATGGGCATCGCTACCGGTAGAACGATGCTGTTTCGTCTGCTGTGCAGCGAAATGAAGGAGCAGATGAACATTCAGGTTGAGATGACCGGTAAGGGCTGGGTACTTTCCTATCAGATTCCTTTTTCACTGATCCGTTTCTTCTTCCCGGAGTTCAAGGCAGAAGAGGGCGGCAAGATTTACGGTAATGCCTATAAGTGCGGCGACCGCACAGTCAAGGAGCACTATATGGTGTGGAATCCCATACAATCCGAAGAGCCGGACTTCCATTTACCGGAACAGTTTGGCACGTTGATTTTCGGCGCATAAAATCACTGCTGAAATGACGGATAGCGGACAGTTACTGAAAAAGAGGTAGGAAAATGAGATCGAAAATAAACGCCAACTATCATTGGGTGGTTGCCGCTTTGGCGGTGCTTGCTATGCTGATATGTGGCGGCGTAGGCAACAGTATCAACGGAATTACCCTGATTCCAATCACCCAATCTCTGGGGGTATCCCGGGGAGAGTATTCTGCCGCAATGGTGGCAAAGAATATTGGCGGAGTTGGATTGAATCTGCTTTCCGGAATCCTTTTTGTGAAGTTTGGCTACCGCAAGCTGGTGCCTGTGGCGCTGATTGTGTCGGGTTTGGGCTTTTTTCTTGCATCCCGGGGACAAACGCTGACCGTAATGTGTATTGCGGGCGTGATAGAAGGGGCATCTTCCCTGTGTACCTCCACAGGAAATCCCCGCATTATGAGCGCCTGGTTCCACAAACACTATGGCCTTTTGATGGGAATCGTAACTGCTATGACCGGCTTGGGCGGCAGTATTTTCAGCATACTGTTTGCCAAAATTGTGGCAGCGTACAGTTGGCGGGCTGCATATCTGACGGTTGCCATTCTCTATGTGCTTCTTGCGCTGCTTATCGCACTTCTGGTGCGGGATAAACCCCAGCAAATGGGGCTGAAACCCTACGGTGAGGGGCATATGCCAAAGAACACCAAGCGGGACTCCGACGACCATTGGGAAGGCTTTTCTATGGCAGAGCTGAAGAAAAAGCCTATGTTCTACCTGATGGTGTTGGCCACGTTACTGTCCAGTATATGCGGCTATATGGCGCTGAGCGTGGTATCGCCCCACGTGCAGGACTGCGGTATGAGCCCAGAGCTTGCCGCAGGTGTGCAGAGCCTGGTGATGATTAGTTTGGCGGCAACAAAGCTGCTGTTTGGCGCTCTCAGCGATAAAGTGGGCGCGAAGGTGATGACAATGGTGTCGCTGGTTTCCCTGGTGGTATCTATGGTGCTGCTGGCAAACATTTCCAATATTACCTCCGCCTATATTGCGGCGCTGGTTTATGCAATGGCGCTGCCTCTTTGCGGAATTGTACCACCGCTTTTGCTGCCCAGCCTGTTTGGCTACCGGTCCAGCGCCAAGGCAATGGGCGTTATGTTTGCAATGCTTTCCACAGCTTCTATGATTGCCAGTCCTTTGACCAACTCCTTGCGGGACATTTTGGGATCTTACCGGCCTGTTTTCCGGGGAACGGCTGTAGTAGCAGTGGGCGTTACAGCGCTGTATGGACTTCTTTACATTCTGGCAGCCAAAGAACGCAAAAAGCTGGAACAGCAGGGGACTGCTGAATCTGCATAAGAAAATGCCTTCGGTTTTACCGAAGGCATTTTAAGTACCGGGGGCAAAACAACAAAATTTACTTGCTATTTGGCCCGTTTCCAGTTATGATAGGGGTAACAATATTTTAGGAGGAGAAGCTATGAAGGAATATATCAACATATGGGAATATGCGCCTCAAATGTTAAGTATTCTCAATGACGGTGTGCTTTTGACCACCAAAGTTGGAGATGAAGTCAATACAATGACCATTGGCTGGGGCCATTTGGGTGTGGAATGGAAGAAACCCATTTTTGTTGTCTATGTGCGCCAGAGCAGACATACCAAAGCACTGTTGGATCAGGTTCCTGAATTTACTGTAAATTTCCCGTTGGGGGAAGTGGACAAGAAAATTCTGGGAGTCTGCGGAACGAAATCCGGTCGGGATATGGATAAAATCAAGGAAATGAACTTGACCTTGGTGCCCGGTGATACGGTGTCTGTTCCCGCAATTAAGGAACTGCCCTTGACCCTGGAATGTAGGGTTTTGTATCGTCAGGATCAGGATTTATCCTTCCTGTGCGAGGAAAGCCGCAATCGCTTTTATGCGCCCGGCACCCGGGATGATGGTGATTTCCATACGGCCTATTATGGGGAAATTACCAGCGCATACATTGTAAAGGATTAACAAAAGGATGATGAATATGAGCAATATTGGCGTGTTAGGCGCAGGTACATGGGGTATGGCCTTGGCCAGAATGCTGCACAACAACGGACATAAAGTCTGCGTTTGGTCTGCGCTTAGCAAAGAGGTGGAGGAGTTTTCTGCAACCCGCCGTCATCCCAATCTGCCCGGAATGGTAATTCCCGACGGGATTGCCTTCACAGGGGAGATTGCAGAGGTTTGTAAGGACCGTGATATTTTGCTGTTTGCAGTGCCGTCACCCTTCGTGCGAAGCACTGCCCGTCTGGCAGCCCCCTATATACAGAACAATCAGATTATTGTGGATGTGGCTAAGGGTATTGAATCCGACACCCTTATGACAATGACCCAAATCATCGCCCAGGAAATTGCCAATCCCACAGTGAAACTGGTAGCCCTATCCGGTCCGACCCACGCAGAGGAAGTGGCAAAGGATTTGCCCACCACAATCGTCTCTGCCTGTGAGGACAAGGAAACGGCGGAGCTGGTACAAAATGTATTTTGGGGTACCTGTATGCGGGTCTACACCAACGAGGATGTGCTGGGTGTGGAACTGTGTGGCGCGGTGAAAAATGTAATTGCCCTTGCCTGCGGCATTGCCACCGGCTTGGGCTATGGCGACAATGCAAAAGCGGCGCTCATTACCCGAGGCGTGGCGGAAATTTCCCGCTTGGGAATGGCAATGGGCTGCGACAACCGGACCTTTGGCGGCTTGGCAGGTATGGGAGATTTGATTGTTACTGCCACCAGTATGCATAGCCGCAATAACCGCTGCGGTATGCTGATTGGACAGGGTGTTTCCGTAAAGGAAGCCATTGAACAGGTAGGTATGGTGGTGGAGGGTATTAACGCATTGCCTGCCACAATGAAGCTTGCGCAGAAATATCAGGTAGAAATGCCCATTGTGGAGGCGGCCTATCAGGTAGTTCACGGAGAAATTCTCCCGGAAGCAGTAGTGCGCCAGCTTATGGGCAGAGATAAAAAACCGGAACTTCCCCAAGATGCGCTGAATAACTTATACGAATAAACATAAGCCGACTTCCAAATACCGGAGGTCGGCTTGGGTTTATCACAAAATAATAAAAATGTTAGGTTTTTTTGATTGTTTTAGAAAATTATCCTTGTGTTTTTGTAAATCTTCTTCTATAATAAGAACATCAACTTGCGGAGGAGGCACAAAGCTTGCCGAAGCAGGAGAGGGGAAAAAAATGAAAGAAACAATGGAAAGACGTTATGGCTTGCCCACAGCAATCTGTATGGTTGTTGGCACGGTTATAGGCTCCGGCGTGTTCTTTAAGGCGCAGACTGTGCTGGAAAAGACCGGCGGAAATATGACTTTGGGTATTTTATCCTGGGTGATTACAGGATTACTGATGATTGTCTGCTCCGCAATGTTTGCGGTAATGGCAACCCGCTACCAGAAGGTCAGCGGTGTAGTGGACTATGCAGAAGCTACTTGCGGCGCAGGTTACGGCTATGCAATCGCGTGGTTTTTGATAAACGTCTACTACCCTGCGATGACCGGTGTGCTGGCTTGGGTTTCTGCCCGGTATTTTGGTGAGATTGTGGGCTGGGGCGCCGCTGACCCGGAGGTAATGACCCTGGCAGCGCTGTGCTTGGTTGGCAACTATGCGCTCAACGCATTCTCTCCCAAGCTGGCAGGTAAGTTCCAGGTCAGCGCAACTGTCATTAAAATGATTCCCATCTGCCTGATGGCTGTTGTGGGCGTAATTTATGGCTCTGCAAAGGGTACACTGCCCACCAACTTTGCAACCATCATAGATCCCTCCAAGGGCGGTATGGCTGGCTTGTTTGGCGGTGTTGTGGCAACTGTTTTTGCATACGAAGGCTGGATTGTTGCAACTTCCATCAACGCTGAATTGAAGAACCCCAAGAAGAATCTGCCCATCGCTTTGGTCATCGGCGCATTCATTGTGGTGGCAGCCTATGTTCTGTATTTTGTAGGCGTTGCAGGCGGCGCAACTACTTCGGATCTAATTACAAAGGGCGCACCCACTGCGTTCACCAATATTTTCAGCAATGTTGGCGGTAAGATTCTGCAGGTTTGCATTGTTATTTCCTGCCTCGGCACACTTAACGGCCTGATGGTTGCTACTACTCGCGGTATGTATGCAATCGCAGCCCGTGACCAGGGCCCTAACCCCAAGATGTTTGCCCAGGTGGATCCGTCCACCAATATGGCCTCCAACTCTGCTGTTTGGGGTCTGCTGGTCTGCTGCCTGTGGATGGTTTATTTCTATGGCGCAAATCTGACTGCCGGTTGGTTCGGTTTGTTCAACTTCGATTCCTCCGAACTGCCCATCGTTACCATTTATGCAATGTACATTCCTATGTTCATTATGTGGATGAAGAAGGAGAAGGATTTGGGCGTATTCAAGCGTTTCGTCCTGCCTGTTATTTCCATCGTCGCTTGCTTGTTTATGGTATTTGCGGCTGTTTATGCGCACGGTATTACGCCTTATCTGGCAGGTCAAGAAGCTGGTAAGTTCTCCTTCCCGGTACTGTTCTATCTGATTCTGTTTGCTGTGATTATGATTGTTGGCGCATTGTTCCGCCGCCCCAAGAAAGCATCTGCTGAATAAGAAACAAACTGAGCCGTTACCAGAAAGGTAACGGCTCAGATTTTCAGATAACAAAGAAGTAGCCCTTAACTGATCACTTGGTTTCATCAGTTAAGGGCTACTTCTGTGCTATCTTGATATCTAACATCCTTGATTAACCTCTCTTTCTGCAGTTTTGACAGAGCATTTCATTCCTCACGAAATCCATTCCGAAACACCATTTCATTTGATTTCCACATCACACTCTAAGCGAGTAACCTCTTGTGTTGGAACATTTCCCAAATGAAACATTCTGTCTTAGGGTTTGTTACTTAGTACATTGGTATCACCCTTTCTGACTATAAGATACCATAGGGGAGAGGGTTTTGCAAGATGGAATATTGTATAAAATAAACAAAGAACAATTGTACAACAGGTAGAAATTGTGAATTATATCTAGAAATATGTTGACAAACCGGGAATCGTTATGATATGATAATCTCGTTGGGGCGCAAAATGCGCCCCTGTTTTTATATCCTTATAAATTTTCAGTGTCATTGCGAGGGTGGCTTGCCGCCCGTGGCAATCTCCCGATAAAATCTATCGTTTTCTCTGTAGGGGCGAGCATTGCTCGTCCGCAAAACCTCCTCTGCGTAAAGGAGGTGTTAGCAAAGCTGACAGAGGGATTATAAAAAAGCAAAATAAAAGCCCACCGGCGTAACCGGTGGGCTTTGCGTTACACATTAAACAGGAAGTTGACGATATCTCCGTCCTTCATCACATATTCCTTGCCCTCGCTACGAACCAAACCCTTGGCCTTAGCATTTGCCATAGTGCCTTGTTCCTTCATATCCGCAAAGGCGATCACCTCGGCGCGGATAAAACCACGCTCAAAGTCTGTGTGAATCTTACCGGCGGCCTGGGGCGCTTTTGTGCCTTTCTTAATAGTCCAGGCGCGGCATTCATCGCTGCCTGCGGTGAGGAAGGAGATTAAGCCCAGCAGGGAATAGCTTGATTTGATCAGCTTGTCCATGCCGGATTCGGCAATGCCCAACTCCTCCATAAACATAGCCTTCTCATCGGGGTCGTCCAATTCGGCAATATCTGCCTCTAATTTTGCGCAAATGGGAATCAACTGACTGCCCTCAGCCTCTGCCAGAGCCTTTACCGCCATATAGTGCCGGTTGTCTTCAGGATCGTTGATTTCGTTTTCTGCCAAATTGGCAACATAAATGGTCTTTTTCAGCGTCAGCAGGTCGGAGGTGGCAATCAGCGCCATATCGTCGTCACTGCCGTCAAAGGTACGGGCCAGCTTGCCCTCGTTGAGATGCTCTAAAAGGGCAGCAAACAGTTCTGCCTCACGGGCGGCTTTTTTGTCGCCGCCTTTCATAGCCTTTTGCGCCTTGTCAATGCGGCGCTCCACCATTTCCATATCTGCCATCACCAGCTCCATATTGATGATGTCAATATCCCGCAGGGGATTAGTGCTGCCCTCTACGTGGGTGACGTTGCCGTCTTCAAAGCAACGAACTACGTGGACAATGGCATCGGTGGTGCGAATATTAGACAGGAACTTGTTGCCCAGGCCTTCACCCTTGGATGCGCCTTTCACAAGACCTGCGATGTCCACAAACTCAATCACCGCAGGGGTGAGCTTTTTGGGGTTGTGCAATTCTGCCAGCCAGTCCAGCCGTTCATCGGGAACACTCACCACGCCCACGTTGGGGTCAATGGTACAGAATGCATAGTTGTCCGCCGGCACACCGGCGTTGGTAATAGCGTTAAACAGGGTAGACTTGCCCACATTGGGAAGCCCTACAATACCTAATTTCATATATACTCATATCTCCTTTATTTCCAATGGTTTTTTCGTTTAGGGTGATGGCTTTTACACCATTTTTACACCATTTTATGCAAACAGTCTTTCAAACTGCTGTACAGCCAAGTTCATAGAATCGTCTGTCACATGGACATATCGATCCATTGTGGTCTTAATACTTGCATGACCGAGTAACTTCTGCAG
>JAZNDB010000068.1:0-2463 GCA_045587845.1 Faecousia sp. | reverse complement strand
CCTGATAATAGTGTTTCAGATAGGTTTCCAGCACCCAGCTGTTTTTATATTCCAGCGCCTTTTGCGGGCAGTTTGTTACGCAGCGCAAGCAGCGGATGCAGGCCCAAGAGGCCCTGCCCTTTTCCATGGCACCCATGGGGCAAAGGGTTTCGCACAATCCGCAGCTATTGCAGCGGGCTGTTTTTATAAGCTTCACGCCGGCACGGCTGCGCAGGGCAGGGGCCACATTGGCCAGGGGATTTTTGCGGGTTTTGGGAAGCTGTACCCTTTTGGGTGCCTTGATCCGGTCTGCAATGGGCGACAGGCAGGCAGCATCAAAGGTACAGTCTCCATCCAGGAATGTATGACCCATGGGGATATAGGCACCGGCAATGATCTCCCCATCCACCAGCCCCTGGGCTTCGTAAAGAACATTGCCGTAGGATATTCTGCCGTAGGTGGCAATCAGCGCGATGTGTTTTACGCGGATTGTTTTCAGAAAGTTCTTTACCGGTGCGGGGATGTTCTGACAGTACACAGGAAAAACCACTGCCGCAACATCCTCCCGGAAGGATTCCGCCCTGTCAGAACCGATTTCCGTCACATCACATTCCACCAGTGCAGACAGCGCCTTTGCCACGGCCAGGCTATGCCCGCTTCCCGAAAAGCAGTAAATCCTTGTCATAGGCCATCTCCCAAAAACTGCCGCATAATGGCGCATTCCGGTACTTCCTCCAGGGAAAAGCCCAGCAAATGTTCCATTTCATAGAGGATTTCTTCTTTCGTTCTGCCGCAGTTTTTGCTTGCCAGGGAGAATTCCAGGGCGCTGAAGGGGATCATCTTGCTCCTGCAATGGTAAAAACGCAAAAATTGGGTGTGGTCTTTGCACTTTTCTATGCTGCAGCTTGTGTGCAGCGCTTTGTTCTGATCTTCAGGCGCGACCCAGCCGCATTCATTGACCAGGATGCTTTTTACCTCGTTCCAATGGTATTTTCCGCCGTTTAACTTATCCAGGTCGAAATGGATAAAGGCAGGCACATTTCCCGTTCTGGAAGACTGGCGTATGGCTTTTTTCAACGGGGGAAGCAGCGCCGGAACGGCGTGGATGGCCGCGACGATATTGGAAACCAGCTCGTTGGTATATCCGCTGAGCCGCTGGATGGGATTGTCCCCATAGGCCAGCTGCTTCATGGTCATAAGCGTCTGGAACTGGCCCTGCTTCAGCGGCGGACGCAGCGTCAGTACCCGCCCCAGATTCATAAGGCAGGTCAAAAGCCGGTTCTCTGCGAAGGAATAGGCAATGGGGGGCGCTATGTGGTTATAATATAACCCCAGCATCTGCACAGGCTCATTGCCGGCGGCAAAATATGGCACGCTGTTTGCCACAAGCTCCGGGTAAAACAGCAGGTACGCCAACGATGGACAGGCGCAGGTATTGCCGCTTAGCCGGTAGAGGGCGCGGTATATCTTTCGCAAATCGTTTTGGTTCATTGCCCGGGTAATGAACTCTACATTGTCAAATGCTTTTTTGGCGTTTGCAATGCTCCTCACCGCGCTTTCCGACATAAAAGGAATCTCCCAGGTCAGCGCCAGGACCCGCAGTCCCATTACCTTGGAAAGGTAATGCAGCATATAGGTGGAATCCTTGCCGCCTGTGTAAAACAGGGCAATGTCAAACCGGGATTTTGGGCTGCGGGGTATGGCATCCACCAGCGGAACGATGCTTTTCAGTTTCTTAGTCTTGTCAGCCGTCTGACACATAGGACACAGACCCTTTTCATCGAACTCCATTCCGGGGATGATGAAGTCATTGGCGCAGCAGCAGGTGCAGAATCTGGCTTCGGAAAGTTTTTGAGGGATGTATTTCTTCTGGTTTTCCCGTACCACCTGCTTGCCTATCAGCTTACCCAGCACCGATACCTCCCGGTCACTTAATTCCCGGGGTAAGGTTGCCAGGATCGCTGCCTGCTTCTTCGAAAGAACAATGTCATTGCGAAACATCTGGGGTGCATTTCGCAAACCGTAATAATGCAATTTTCGTTTCTCCAGTTTCCATCTGCTCTGAAGCACATACATGACGCTCCCCCCTTTTTTTCCCCTTTTTTTAATTATAGCAAAAGGGGAGAGCGTTTGCAAGAATAAGGAATGCGCCACCGGAGCATTGCATTCACATGGGTTGGAATAAACTTGAGCGGCTATGCGTTGAAACAGGTGACATACTTTTGAATCATTCCGCTGCCTTAAAATTGTAGATCGGCTTGATTGCGCAAAGGATCTGTGCTGTAGGCCCGATATTCTCCACAATCTCCTCCATGCGCTTGTAAGCCATGGGGGATTCGTCCAGGGTATCGGGGACAACGCAGGTAGAATAAATCCCTGCCATCTGAGCCTCATACTCGGCCATTGTAAGACACTCAAAGGCGGCGCTGCGGGACATCAAGCGTCCGGCACCGTGGGGCGCGGAGCAGTTCCAGTCCTCGTTGC
>JAZNDB010000067.1:0-3827 GCA_045587845.1 Faecousia sp. | reverse complement strand
CGTGTGGTTTTCGACACACCCCAACGGGCCGTGACACCCGGACAGACGGTTGTTCTGTACCAAGGCGATATGGTAGTAGGTGGCGGCACAATTACCGAAACCTATTAAAAAATCCGGAAGGTTTGACCTTCCGGATTTTTGTTTATTCAGTTCTCAAAGCTACAACGGGGTCTTTCTTTGCTGCGCTTCTGGAGGGGATAATGCCGGAAATCAGCGTCAGAAGCATACTGATAATCACCAGCGCCACTGCAATCTCCGGAGGCAGAATCGCCTGCAGATTTGCAATATCGGTCAGGGCGAACAAAATAATATTCACAATCACGCACAAGCCGTAGGTCACACCCACACCCAAAATACCGGATGTGAAGCCAATGATCACCGTTTCGGCATTGAACATACCGGAAACATTCCGCTTGGATGC
Organism: Faecousia sp.; assembly: GCA_045587845.1. Taxonomy (GTDB): domain Bacteria; phylum Bacillota; class Clostridia; order Oscillospirales; family Oscillospiraceae; genus Faecousia. The sequence goes on along the minus strand of JAZNDB010000067.1, from coordinate 3,406 downwards.
GCCAATTGCTCGCAAAATGCCAATCTCCTTGGTTCGCTCCTGCACGGAAATCAAAGTAATTACACCAATCATAATGGAAGATACTACCAGAGAAATTGCTACAAATGCAATCAGCACATAAGTGATGGCATTGATAATGGTAGTGATAGAGGACATCATAATGCCCACATAGTCGGTGTAGCGAATCTGCTTCAGTTCCTCCACAGATTTATTATAATCCGCAATAACCCCTTCCAAAACATCCTTATTTTTAAAGCTGGATGCATAGAGGTTGATGGTTGCAGGGTCATCCAGATCCACGTCGCTTAACGCGCGCAAATTCTCTTCATAAGTGGTATCGGCAAACTCCAGAATTTCACCGTAGTACACAGCGCACTGCTCTGTGGTATAGGTGGGCAACGCCATCTGCAATGCGCCAACCAACTGTTCTGCAGGCATAGCGGCAGTCTGCTGCCGGATTTGCGCTGCGTATTGCTGCTTCACCTGCTCGGTGAGCATCTGACGGAACAGGCTTACCAGATCCTCGTCGGACATAGCGAGAATATACTTCTCCACTTCCTTCTCGTTCATACCCGCCTGCTGGCTAAGGGCAGCAATCATTGTCTGCTCCATCTTTTCACGATTGAACTGCGCCATCTGCTGGTTGACCATATCATTGAGCAGCTCGGCAGAGGGTATTCCCAGAATTTTTACATAGGCTTTGACCTGTTCGTCCGGTGTCAGCTCTGCAATATATGCGCGGAAAGCCGCTTCTTTATCTGCATCAGACAGATTTTCGTTCTCACGGAACGGAAGTCCGGTGAAAATATCGGTGCCAACATTGGCTTTTTGCGCAGCAAGAGCAGCAGAATCTGCATTGTTCTGTACCACATACTCTGTCAGCGCCTTGGTGTAGGCAATAGAGCCGGAGAGCATTGTGGAGCTTGCTTTTTCGCTGGGACGGATAATGCCGGTAATTCGCAATTTTAATGCGTTGTCATACAGGTAACGCAGGCCGGTTTCTTCCTCCCGCAGGTCTACATACAAGCCGGTGTTTTCGTCCTTGGTATAGCAGTTGCCATTCAGAATCACCCGGTATTCCTTGGCGCAGATTTCCTCGTAGGTCCACTTCTTCTGGGTAGTATCAATTTCTCCGCCATTTAAAATGGTATCAAAAGAATCTTTGATCTTATCGTGGGATTCCAGACCCATGGCATACATAGTCATATCGTCCAGTTCATTGTTCTTATCCACAACCAGTACGATTTCGTCATAACTATTCGGCCAACTGCCGTAGATCACATCATACTGATCCTCCAGCACCGGGTTGATCAGCTTTCCGTCCTTGCCGGACAGAATTTCACACCACAAATTTGTGGACATACCGGGCATCATCATAGAGCTGCTCATACCGCCGCCCATATTTTCCCGCATAGTGATCATAGTGGACATATCCATTCCCATATTTTCCCGCAGCGCATTCGTCAGCATTTCTTCGGTATCCGAATAAATAATATTGCCGTCGGGATCCTTGGTATAGACCAAAAGATCCATCGCGTAGGTATACTGCACACCGGTAAGCGCATCCAAAAGACCGCTTTCCGGATTTTTCATTTGTTTCTGCAGATACTCCTTAAATGCCTTCAAATCATTTTCTGTGGAATCCAGATTGTTCAGCGCATTGATCATATCTGCCATAACAGACTGGGAATACACTGCATCCCTGTCGTGGGCATCTTTCTCTTCGGAATCAAGGCCCATAAAGGTTCGCATAAGGGTACTGATATCTACGGTGGTGGCTTCCAATGTAAGGGGATAGGAGGAAAGTGTATCCTCCTGCACCGCGTTAATATAGGTTGTCATACCGTTGGACACGGCAAAGATCAGCGCAATGCCGATAATGCCGATAGAGCCGGCAAAGGATGTCAGCACAGTTCTGCCCTTCTTGGTGAACAAATTTTTTAAAGAGAGGCCAAAGGATGTGCTCCAGGACATTGAGGGCTTCCGCACCCGCTGCTTTTTGCCAAAAATAGCCCGTTGCTCCTGTTCCCGCACCTCCGTTTGTTCCGCATCATTAAGGGGCGCAGAATCGCTGGTAATCACACCATCAAGCATACGGATTATGCGGGTGGAATACCGCTCCGCCAGGTCGGGATTGTGGGTGACCATAATGACCAGGCGGTCCTTGGACACCTCCTTGAGAATCTCCATAACCTGCACACTGGTTTCTGTGTCCAAGGCGCCGGTAGGCTCGTCAGCAAGGATAATTTCAGGGTTATTGACCAATGCGCGGGCAATGGCTACCCGCTGCATCTGACCGCCGGAAAGCTGGCTGGGACGCTTGCGAATCTGATCGGCAAGACCCACAGATTCCAATGCCTGTTTGGCGCGGGCCCGGCGCTCCCGCTTGGATACGCCGGATAAGGTCAACGCCAATTCCACATTTTGCAGAACGCTCTGGTGCGGAATCAGGTTATAACTCTGAAACACGAAACCGATAGAGTGGTTTCGGTAGGCATCCCAATCCCGGTCCTTAAATTCCCGGGTGGAACGGCCATCGATGACCAGATCGCCGTTGGTGTAGCGGTCAAGACCGCCGATAATGTTCAGCATAGTAGTCTTGCCGCAGCCGGAGGGGCCTAAAATGGAAACAAATTCATTCTTGCGGAACTGGAGGGATATCCCCCGCAGCGCACGAACAGTATTGTCACCGGCGGCATAGTTTTTTACAATATTTTTCAGTTGAAGCATAGCATTTTCCTTTCCCGAGAAGGCAGGTTACTTTTTCCTGCGGAACTTGCTGAATGTTGCCTTTCGCTCCGTGCCATTTAACAGGCGGGAGATATTACTTCTGTGCATAAATATGATAAACAGGCCCAGAAGCATACCCATCGCCGGCACAAAAACATTCTGGTGGTGGGCAACAGGAAACACTACCACAAAGGTCAGCGCCCCCAGTATAGAGCTTAAGGAAACATAACGGGTCCGCCACAGGGAAAGAGCAAACACGGCAATTACCAACAGGGCGCAGCGCCAATCTGCCATAAACGCAGCCGTAATGCCGCACAGAACGCCCTTACCGCCACGAAAACCCAACAGCGCCGGGAAATCGTGACCTAAGTTTACTGCCAAACCGCCCAGCAGCAAGCCCTCCTGACCATAGCCGTAGGGTGCTAACAGAAGTTTGCCCACGATGCAGGCACCAACTGCTTTCAGCACATCAATTGCCACTACCAGCAATGCGGTAGACGGGCCGTACATACGCAGAAAATTGGTTAGTCCTGCATTGCCACTGCCCTGCTCACGGACATCCTTTTTACCGATAAGGCGGGATATAATTACCGCGCCATTCAAGTTACCTAACAAATATGCCACTATCACTGCAAGGATCGCAGATAGCCACATAGTTTACTCCTCCTTATCGCCC
>JAZNDB010000066.1:0-3862 GCA_045587845.1 Faecousia sp. | reverse complement strand
CTCATTTCTGCCGGCCTGCAGAGTAACGGTCTTTGCTTCACCGTGGTCAGATGCAAAATGGAAGGTCTCGTCCACAGGGTTCAAAACGCTCACCAGCATCGTGCCGTTGTAGCCGGTATCGTTCTTCTCCTGCATTTCAATCTCTGCAGATATAATCCGCAAATCGTCCTCCAACGGACGCTTGGGGAAACCGTCCACCACCAGGTAATTATCAAGCTCTCTCCAGCCTCTTTCAAAATCGCAGGGAGTGGACAGAATATAGCGGCGACCGCCGGTGGGGTCGGTGCGGCAACGGGCGGGGTTAATCAGCCAGGTGTCGCTCATATTGTCGTTGCCGGTCATATAGAACGCGGTCAGAGGAATTTCCATCTCTACGGACCAGAAATCCTCGTCCTTATAAACAGCGCTCTTCCAATCCGGCGCATAGGGGTCGGGCTGAATATCACCGTTTTCGGCATAATAGAATGCCATCTGGGGTCTGCCAAAGAAGGTAATGAACTGATAAAAATCATAATTACCGCCCGAGGGAGAGATGAACAGCTCCACACGGTTAGACGCCCAAATATCAATATCGGGGTCTATCTCTTTTGCCTTGTCCATTGTAGGCTCCATACATTTGAAACCAAAGTAGATGCGGTCCGCGCAGGGCAAAACCTTAAAGATTGTTTGCGCCTTTACAATTTCGCCGCCCTGTCTTTGGGTTTTTCTGTAGCCTGTGAATGTTTTGGCGCTTTCCCAAGCGGCCTCATCCAGCCTACCGTCCAGGGTGATTTTGTACATTTGTTCCACAATTACTCCTTTCTGCAGGACTTATCTGAAAGTCCCGCTCTGCCGCGGCTTATGTTTATTAAATTTCTCCTTTGCGTTGCAAAGTGAGTTTCCACGACAGTACCCATTTTTTTGTATTATTCTTGGGTATTTGGATTATGTACCTCTGTACACAGGGTCATTATAGCAAACCACAACTGTATTGCAAGCCTTTTTTGCGTTTTTTAGTGAAAATTCACCCTGTAACAAACAAAAACAGGACGCGTAACGCGTCCTGCTTTTGTTTGTTAGAATACCTCAAATTCGGAAATATCCATACTCTCATCGCCATAGAACTCCATACGAATTGCATCGGGGCTGATGGTATCCTGCAGGATATAGGTAATGTCCGTTTTTGTGGCCTTAATCTCTGTAAATTCAGGAGAAGTCCACGCTTCACCGTCTCTGATCTTCAGCGCCACATTGGCCTTCATATTCCAGCCGCTGATGACAATTTTGCTGAAAGATACCTTTACCCTGGTGAAATCCAATTCGCAGAAACGCTCGCCCTGCTTGTCTACGCGCATACCCAGATTGTTCCGCACGCCGTCAAACAGCTTGTGTTTTGTGAACATACTTACGCCATTTTTTGTGTAATCGATATCGTGACGGAGAGGAACCAGCTTGCTGCAGCCGGCCACACGCTCGGCTTCCAGTTTGTCAACCTTAGCAATCGTTTCCTCGTAGGTGGGAAGATTTGCATCTTTTATATTGCTGGTGCCAATCATAACCTCCAACGGCTGCAGGGTGAAGGTGTTGCCCGTGAGCGTGCTGCCGTGACGGAAGTAATGCCAGATACCGCTGATGCCCTCTAAGGTAATGGTCTGGGGTTCTTGCTTAAAGTTGACGGCTACGAACATCTTTTCGTCACCGTTATCGTAAAGCACAGCTTCGGCCTCGTTGGTTCTCAGCAGAGTGGTCCGCTTGCCAGTGAGCAGAATTTGCTCCAACGCCTCCAAGCCGGAGAACAGGTAACGAACACCCTCAGTGGAACCGGGACGGTCATACATATCGCCAAATGCGTAGGGACGCACAGACTTACCGCCGTGAATCAAAGGCGCCCAGGTGCCACAGAGAATTTCGTGGAAATTGGGGTAATCTGCAAAACGGTTTCCGCCCTCACCGCTCCAGACCAGGGGTACCACACCGATAGTCTTATCGGGTCTGTTCAGCTCGGAAATCTGATCCACATAGCTGCCCAGAGAAGGAATCGGACGAGAGTGAACCCGACGGCCATCTTCCAGATTATTGGGGACGATATAGGGGTGGGTTTCAAACCAGTCTGCGCAGTCCAGATAGAGCTTACAGCTACGGCTGGCTATATTCACCACGTGATAGGGGTCTTTCTCACAGAAGTAATCGTAAATATTTTTCAAATAGATGGGAGAAACGCCTCTGCACTCAGGCTCGTCCGCAAGGTAGTAGAAAGCAAAATCTTTGTCCTTATGCTCTTCGATCAACTTATCGTAATAATCCAGCAACTCCTGACTGGGCATTCTGTCCTCATAAAGCTCCGCTTTCGGCATTTTCAGGATACGTGCCAATACGGGGTCCGGGGTTGCAAAGCCAGTCTGCTTTGTAATCTCTCTTGTTTCGTGGAAATTGTCTGCCTTATACAGATCACAGGTCACCTTACTGCCACGATAGGGGAAAGAGAACATAGCTCTGGACAGGACAGGCTCACCATTGACAATCAGATTGCCCTTGGAAACCCAGGTCATCATCTTACCGGTAGGCGCCAAGCGGCGAATCTTCTGCCTCTTTTCTTCACCCTCAATGGTTGCGGTCAGCCAAGCCTCGCCCACCTCAAAATTGGGAGTTTCAAGGCAGAAGCTGCCGTCTGCTTCGGGAGAAATTACGGTGGTTTCAATGCCGGGGCCTTGCAGCTTCAAGGTAACAGGCTTGTTTGCAATGACTTTACCTGCAATTTTGGAGTAGTCCTGCCCGGGGTAGAAATTGCAGCGGTATTCGGGGAGAGTAAACTGCAGCACAATGGGCTCATAGGTAACGGTTACGGGATACCAGCGCTTAAAGCGCTTTCCGTCCCTTTCCCGTACCAGCTCCAAAGAAACACTATGACGACCCAGCTTATCAAAGTGGCAGGGTACAGTAAATTCGTTTTTGCCCTCGCGGAGGTTAACGGTCTTTGCCTCGCCGTAATCGGATGCAAAACGGAAAGTTTCGTCCATCGGGCACAAAACGTTCACCAGCATTGTTCCGTCATAGCCCGTATCGCTTGCTTTTTCAATGGTAGGTTCTGCAAATACAATCCGCAAATCGTCCTCGGCAGGACGCTTGGGGAAACCGTCCACTACCAGGTATTTGTCTAATTCGTATAAATGCCTGTCCAGCTCACAGGGAGAGGTTATAAAATAGCCATGAGAGCCCTTGGCATCGGTGCGGCAACGGCTGGGGTTCATCAGCCAGGTGTTGCTCAATCTGTCGTTATCGGTCATATAGAACGCGGTCATAGGAATTTCCATCTCTACAGACCAGAAATCTGTCCCCTTGTAAACAGCGCTCTTCCAATCGGGTGCGTAGGGGTCGGGACGGATATTACCACTTTCTGCGTAGTAAACTGCCCGGGGCTCTCTGCTGCCAAAGAAGGTAATGAACTGGTAAAAATCGTATGTGCCGCCGGAGGGAGATACAAACACCGCCAGATGGTTAGAGCCCCAAATACTTCTTTCGGGATCTTCCTTTTCTACCCGCTCCATTTCAGGCTCAAGGCACTTTATGCCGAAATAGACACGATCCGTATCCGCAAGCACCTTGAAGATGGTCTGCGCTTCAGCAAGTTCGCCGCCTGATTTTTTGGTTTTCCGGAAGTCTGTGAAGGTTTTGGCGTTTTCCCAAGCTGCTTCATCCAACTTGCCGTCCAGGGTGATTTTGTACAATTGTTCCATAATTACTCCTTTCTGCAAGGCCTTACCTCTTGAGGTCTTGCGCTGCCACGGCTGTATTGTTAAATTTCCCCTTATTTTTATCATAGGGAAACCGCAGCAGTTGCCCATTTTTGGTCTTATTCTTGGGCATTTGGATTATGCGCTATTGC
>JAZNDB010000065.1:0-6173 GCA_045587845.1 Faecousia sp. | reverse complement strand
CGTCGTTATGCTTTTCCAGCAGAGCGACTGCATCGGTATAGGTAATGCGGCCAAAGTCGTTGTTCAGAATGTTGTTCAGACGTTCCAACAGACCCTTATCTACAAAGTTGTTGAAGAATTCCATTTCCTCGGGAGCGTGCTCCAACACATAGGAAATGATGTATTTCAGCATATCCTCTTCCACACGGAGCAGATCATCCAGATCCGCAAAGGCCATCTCCGGCTCGATCATCCAGAACTCGGATGCGTGACGGGTGGTGTTGGACTTTTCAGCGCGGAAGGTGGGACCGAAGGTGTAAATGTTCTTGAAGGCCATTGCGAAGGTCTCGCCGTTGAGCTGACCGGAAACGGTCAGGTTGGTGGGCTTGCCGTAGAAGTCCTGAGAGAAATCCACCTTGCCGTCTTCCGTCTTGGGAACGTTGTTCAAATCCAGCGTAGTAACCTGGAACATTTCACCTGCGCCCTCACAGTCGGAGCCGGTGATCAGGGGCGTGTGCACATAGATAAAGTCCCGGTCCTGGAAGAACTGGTGAATTGCCATCGCTGCCAAAGAGCGAACGCGGAACACCGCCTGAAAGGTGTTGGTCCGGGGACGCAGGTGGGTGATGGTCCGCAAGAACTCCATAGAGTGGCGCTTGGGCTGCAGGGGATAGTCACCTGTGGATGCGCCCTCCACAGTTACTTCCTTTGCCTGAATCTCAAAAGGCTGCTTGCTATCGGGGGTCAGCACAACAACGCCTTTGATAATCAAGGCAGCGCCGATGTTAATTTTGGAAATCTCCTGGAAATTGGAGATGGTGTCATCATAAACCACCTGAACGGGGGCAAAATAGGTACCGTCATTCAGCATAATGAAGCCGAACTGCTTGGAAGGACGGCGGTTACGCACCCAGCCGCCGATGGTGACAGTTTGGTCAGCATATTTTTCTGTGTTCTTGAAAAGCTCACGAACAGAAATCAGTTCCATAGTGATTACCTCGAATACTCTTTATTATAGTACAATATAAAGAGTATACGGCAAAAAGGAAGATTTTACAAGTGGTTTTCACAATTTAATTCAGCAAAAACACGCCAAAATTCAAATATCCCGCAAATGTAACCCATAAAAGATAGGGAATCAGCAAATCCCCTGCGCTCTCGTCGATTTGTGAAAACCACCGCAGCGTGATAAAAATAGCCACCCACAACAGTACTAAAACGATAAAAGCGGTGAGATACATCTGCCCGCCGAAGAAAAAAAGTGGCCACACAAGATTGAGGAAAAGCTGTACTCCGTAGGCAATCAATGCCCGCTTTTTTGCGAAACTGTCCGCATCAGAGATGAGAATGCGGTAGGAAGCTTCCCCCATCATTAAGTACAGAATGGTCCAAACAATAGGAAATATCCACCCGGGTGGAGATAAGGGCGGCTGATTGATCACCTGGTAGGTATCCATTCCACCGGAGAGCAGGGCGGCAAGCCCTCCAACCGCCAATGGGATTGCCCAGCAAACAAGTCGTTTTTTCCAATTTACATTCATAAAAATCCCTCCTTGGGTCTATGATGGTACAAACGCTTTGGGATTGTCCATCGAAATTTCGGTGGACAAAGAAAAAACTTTGGGGTACAATAAAAAGCGGGAAGGTCCCAAGGCCTACTTGCCTCTCCCTCTGGGAGAGGTGGCAAAAATCTTTGATTTTTGACGGAGAGGGGTTTGTTAATTTTTTCAAAACTACAGGAGGGAACTTATGAAATCCAAAGTGTATTTTTGCAAGGATCTAAGTCCGGAGGCTGTATTAGAACTCTATAAAAAGCTGGACAAGGAGCTGACCGGAAACATAGCTATGAAGGTGCATTCCGGTGAGGAGGGCAACCCCAATTTCCTGCGACCGGAGTTTTGGAAGCCCGTAGCGGACTTTGTAGGCGGTACGGTTGTGGAATGCAATACTGCCTATGAGGGCGCCAGAAACACTGCCGAGCGCCATAGAGCGCTGTTTAAAAAGCACGGCTGGAGTAATCTGTATACGGTGGATTTGCTGGATGCTACAGGTCCTGATATGGTGCTGAATATCCCAAATGGCAAGGTGATAAAAGAGAACTATGTGGGTAAGGATTTGGCAAACTACGATGGCACGCTGATTTTATCCCACTTTAAAGGACATCCTATGGGTGGCTTCGGCGGCGCGCTGAAGCAGCTGTCCATCGGTTTTGCCTCCTCCTACGGCAAAAGATATATCCACGGCGGCGGCAGTACGGATAAGTTCTTAAAAGTGGAGCAGGACTGTTTCCTGGAGGCAATGGCAGATGCGGCCTGGTCTGTTGCGGATTATTTCAAGGGGAATGCCGCCTATATCAATGTGATGAAAAACCTGAGCGTGGATTGCGACTGCTTTGGCGCCAACGCCAAGCTCCCCTGTATGGCAGACGTGGGCATTCTGGCAAGCCTTGACCCTGTGGCAATCGACCAGGCCTGTGTGGATTTGGTTTACGCGTCCACAGACCCGGGCAAACAGGATATGATTGAGAGAATTGAATCCCGCCACGGTATTCATACCTTAGAGGCTGCAGAGGAATTAGGCATCGGCAGCCGTGACTATGAACTAATTGGAGTGTAACAATGGGTAACTGTAAGGGCTGCTCCGGTAATTGCGGTGGCTGCGGAAAGGTGCTGGAATTAAGCCAGGGGGAATTGGCGTTGCTCCAATCCTTGGGCCAGTATTCTTTTCTGCCTGTGGCGCGAAAAGCTGATGATATGACCCCTGTTTACAGGGAAGAAAGCGCCTATTCGGAAGGGGAATACAGCCTGTTCATTCAGCTTTTGGAGAAGAAACATCTCATTTACCTGGATTATACACCCCTAAAGGGGGCAAAAATGGGACTGTATCCGGAATTTCCCGTCCACGGCAGTATGGGTTTAACAGAAAGAGGCCAGCAGGTCTTAGTCCTGTTGGAAACCCAAGGAATAGACAACTAAAAAAAGCACCTTCTGCCTGAATGTATATTGTATTCGATTTTAGATATTGTTTTTAGAACATATCATATTATATTGGAATGGAATACAATATTCAAGAAGGAAGGTGATCAGTTTGGAAAAGTTTGTTGCCCGCAAGCCGGAAAAAGAAGTGATTTCTATGCGTATTTCGACAGACGTTCTAAAAACTGTGGATGATAAGGCAGCTGCAATCGGTATCAGCCGGAACGAACTGATTAACCAAATGATTCAATATGCCTTGGACAATATGGACGAGAGTAAAAAATAACAAACAAGAGCCGTGTGTTTTAGCACACGGCTCTTAAAAAAGCCTCCCTTGTGTAAAGGGAGGTGGCAAAAATCTTTGATTTTTGACGGAGGGATTGTTATGGAGCGAAAACATAATCATCAGCTTGTTTCCGCTGCAAAAACGCTTAGGAAAAATATGACCAAGGAAGAACGGCATTTGTGGTACGATTATTTACGAACACATTCAGTTCGCTTTTCCCGGCAAAAGATTTTGGGAAAATATATTGCTGATTTCTATTCCGCAGAAGCGCATTTGGTGATTGAACTGGACGGAGGCGGACATTACACAGAAGAAACCATCCAGTATGATGCTGAACGGACAGAATTCTTAGAGGAGTACGGATTGCGCGTAATCCGTATACCCAACAATGAGGTTAACAACAACTTTTCCGGTGTTTGCGAATATATAGATCTTGCGATAGAACAATCCCTCAGTCAGCTGCGCTGACAGCTCCCTTTACACAAGGGAGCCTTATCATAAAAAACCCCTGCAAGCAAAAGCTTGCAGCGGTTTTTGCTTATTGGATTATGCCTTTTCCAGAGCCAGGGTCTTTGTGGTGGTGTCACACACCTCACTAGGTCCAAAGTACTGGATTGCGCCGGGGAAGAGGTAGCAGGTCTCGATTGCCCAGGTTTCGCGGTTTGCGGCAAAGAACTTGAAGGGCGCGCCGTCCAGTTCTACCAAAGCCTTGCGGATAACGGGCTTGTCTGCGCCGTGGCGGCGTTCCATATTCATCATCTTGGTGATGGGCATACCGCCGGCCACCCACTCCTCTGCGGGAGCCTGCAGGTTGGAAACCTTGGACAGATAGCCGGTGTAACCGTAGGAAATCAACATAAAGGCGTTGTAGCCCAGGGAGTAGCAGTAGTCAGCATCGAAGTTGGAGGGGAAAGCGCAGCGGCCTTCGTAACCCAGGAAGTGATGCTGGGCGCCGAACTTGCCGTTGTAGGTGCCGTTTGCCTTGCGCTCTGCCAGATTGGCCTTGACCATTTCGGAGAACAGCTTCTCGGACTCAATCAGGGAAACCTGCACGTTGCCGTGGGGGTCACGCTCCAGGAACAGCTGCTGCTGAATGGACTGGGGCAGAATAGCGAAAACAGACATAGATTCCTTGGTCAGACCTTTCTCGATAAAGGCGTACTTTTCGCCCCAGGTAGCCAGCGCGTTGAATGCGTCAGCCTTAGCGCCTGCCAGCAGCTCATTGATTTCGGCAATCAGCACGGAGAACTCGGGAACGAATTCCACAATACCCTCGGGAATAATGGCGATACCGAAGTTCATACCCTTTGCAGCGCGGGCAGCAACGGAGTCAGCAATGTAGTCGGCAATCTGGGCCAAAGACATTTTCTTGGCGGCAACTTCTTCACCGATGAGGCAGATGTTGGGCTGGGTCTGCAGAGCGCACTCCAGCGCAACGTGAGATGCGCTGCGGCCCATCACCTTAATGAAGTGCCAGTACTTCTTGGCGGAGTTGGCATCACGGGCGATGTTGCCGATAATCTCGGAGTAGGTTTTGGTGGCGGTGTCGAAGCCGAAGGTGCACTCGATATCCTCGTTCTTCAGGTCACCGTCGATGGTCTTGGGGCAGCCGATAACCTGCACGCCGGTATTGTGGGCAGCCATATACTCAGCCAGCACAGCGGCATTGGTGTTGGAGTCGTCACCGCCGATAATGACCAATGCGGTGATACCGTGCTTTTTGCAGTTTTCTGCGACCACAGCAAACTGCTCCTCGGTTTCCAGCTTGGTACGGCCGGAGCCAATGATATCAAAACCGCCGGTGTTGCGGAACTGATTGATGTATTCGTCATCAAAAATTACATAGCTGTCCTCCAGCAGACCGCTGGGGCCGCCCTTAAAGCCGTAAAGCACATTGTCCTTGCTGGTGGCTTTCAATGCGTCATACAGACCGCATACAACGTTGTGACCGCCGGGGGCCTGACCGCCGGACAGAATTACACCCACAACCTGCTTTTTGGCTGCAGAGGTGTTAGCGCCCTTCTGGAAGATAATTTCGGGCTTGCCATAGGTGTTGGGGAACAGAGCCGCAATCTTCTCCTGGTCGGCTACACTCTGGGTGGGGTTGCCGGTTTTAACGCTGATTTCGGCGATGCCGTTTCTGAGCATACCGGGCAGCTTGGGATTGTACTGGTATCTAGCCAGCTGTAGGGGGGATAAATTCATATAAAACACTCCTTGCAGTTGTTTGTTTTTGTCATTTACTGCTCAATTATACTCTATTTTCGGGCAAAGGTAAATAGCCATTTGCAATATTTTTCATTTTAAAATATTTTTATTGAAATGCGGGAATTTTGTGTTATAATGGTATTTGTAAAAATTCGGGTTTTCCCGTGAAGAAAGGATACATATACTATGGCTCTTGTTACTACTACCGAAATGTTCAAGAAGGCTTACGACGGCGGCTATGCAGTTGGCGCTTTCAACGTGAACAATATGGAAATCGTTCAGGCAATTACCGAGGCTTGTAAGGAAGAAAAAGCTCCCGTTATCCTGCAGGTTTCCAAGGGCGCCCGCGCCTACGCAAACCACACCTATCTGGTAAAGCTGGTTGAGGCTGCTGTTATCGAATGCCCCGAGATCCCCGTTGCTTTGCACCTGGACCACGGCGACAGCTTCGAGACCTGTAAGTCCTGCATCGACGGCGGCTTTACCTCCGTTATGATCGACGCTTCCTCCAAGTCCTTCGAGGAGAACATTGCAATCACCAAGAAGGTTGTTGAGTATGCGCACGACCACGGTGTTGTGGTTGAGGCTGAGCTGGGCTCTTTGGCCGGCATTGAGGACGAAGTCAACGTTTCCGCTGAGGCTGCTTCCTACACCCGTCCTGAAGAGGTTGAGGAGTTTGTTTCCCGCACCGGCTGTGACTCCCTGGCTATCGCCATCGGCACCTC